>CACWNZ010000179.1 GCA_902762335.1 uncultured Ruminococcus sp.
GAGGTACTTGTAGTAATGGCGCTGTACGGTGCCGTGAGCGGCCTCGAATTCATAGATGCCGTCGGGAGATACGAGTACGGAGGTCATCATAGCGAGAGAGCCGAAGGCGGTTGCTACCATGTCGGACATAACGTCGCCGTCATAGTTCTTGCACGCCCAGATATAGCCGCCCTCGGAGCGTACTACTCGTGCCACGGCGTCGTCTATCAGGGTGTAGAAATAGGTTATGCCTGCCTGCTCAAATTTCTCCTTGTACTCGTTCTCGAATATCTCGTTGAAAATATCCTTGAAGCGGTGGTCGTACTTCTTTGATATGGTATCCTTCGTTGCAAACCAAATATCCTGCTTCTTGTCAAGAGCAAAGTTGAAGCAGGCTCTTGCAAAGCTTGCAATGCTCTTGTCTATGTTGTGCAGACCCTGAATAATGCCGTCGGAGCCCTTGAACTCATGAATGAGCTGACGGGTCTCGTTGCCGTCCTTGTCGGTGACCACAAGCTCCGCCCTGCTGCCGTCGGCAACTACCATTTCGGTGTTCTTGTAAACGTCGCCGTAGGCGTGACGGGCGATAGTTATGGGCTTCTTCCAGGTGGGAATATAGGGGGTTATGCCCTTTACTACTATAGGAGTTCTGAAAACCGTGCCGTCAAGAATGGCTCTTATCGTGCCGTTCGGGGATTTCCACATCTGAGTAAGGTTATATTCCTTTACTCTCTCGGCATTTGGCGTGATAGTGGCGCACTTAACGGCAACGCCGTATTTCTTCGTAGCTTCGGCGCTGTCGATAGTTACCTGATCCTTCGTCTTTTCTCTGTTCTCAAGTCCGAGATCGTAATATTCGGTCTTCAGGTCGACGTAGGGGAGTATGAGCTCGTCCTTTATCATTTTCCAGATTATTCTCGTCATCTCGTCGCCGTCCATTTCGACGAGGGGGGTAGTCATTTTTATCTTTTCCATGTAAGAAGCTTCCTTTCATTATCATTGTGAGAGATCGAAGGGGCTTTTATAAAGCGCCTTCTGCTTTTCGGCTGTTTTGGGATAGACCATTGCAGGCGAATAGCAGCCCTCCATATTGACGTGCAGACGGTCGTTGAGCACACGGAACACCTCGCAGCACCCGTGCATACCGTCGAGCCAGGTGTATTTGTTACCGTCCGCATCATAGGCGAACATCTTATAATATGTGGGAACGGAATACATGACCTCGCCGTCAAAATAGCGGCAGGCTGCATTGGTCCAATCCATATCCGCAAAATGCCAGATCCTTTCGTCGGCGGGCTTCAGCGTCTTGAGGGAATAAGCCTGCATGGTCTTTGCGTCCTTGTCATACAGCCATATAAGATCCTTCTGCATATCGAAGGCGCCTATCTTCAGACCGGTGTCCTGCCAGGTCTTGATCGAAAAATGCGTTTCAAGATAGGTTATATCGCCGTTGCTCTTGTTATACAGAGTCCAGCCGTAGCGGTCGTCGTCCTTGTCGTAGTTCTCGTCGTTGAATACGACAAAGCTGTCCGAGGCGTAAACGGAAGAGATCGTTCCGCTCGAGCGGGGACTTCTTTTCAGCAGCTCATACTCCGAGCAGCTTACGAAGCGATACTCTACAAGCCTGTTGTTTATGCTGTAGTAAAGGGTATCCCTGTTCATATAGGCGGCGGTAAAGTCCTTTTTGGTGGTGCCGAGGGTATGGTCGCGCCTGTATTCGCCGTCAAGACCCAAATGCAGCATTCTGTACTGAACGTACTCATCGCCGTTTCGCGTAATTGATTTTTCCGATAGAGCATAAATGCCCGTATCGTTAACAAATACCGAGATGAGCGCCTCGTTTTTCTTTATCTGTTTTTTCAGCTCTATCTTGCGGGTAACTATGTTCGTTTCGTCCTCTATCTGCCATATCTCGTCCTTATCTGGCACTACACAGTAGAGAGCGCCGTTGTATGAGCAGATATCGAGCCCCCTGAAGTAACGATATTTCAGCCCGTAGTTATACACCTTTCTCTCGGGGCGTGAATTGCACAGAGGAGAGAGCGCGGGGGCGGGGAGAGCAGGCTCTTCATCATCGTTGATGACGTCGGGATCGTCGTCGTCCTCTTCATCGTCAAATACGGTGACCTCGTCCTCCTCGTCAAGACCGTCGTCAATAACGATCCTTTGTCCGTCCTGCGCCGTATCGGACGACGCTTCTCTTTTGAGTTCAAGCTCCGTTTCGGCTATTACGCGCTCAAGCAGTTCCTGATCTATCTCATAGTCATCGTCGTCATCGTCGTCGGGCAGAAAGTCATTCTGCGGCGCATAGACCGAGCTCAGGCTCTTTTCTATGTCCTCCTCTGTCAGCACCCTTGCGCCGCATTTTATGCAGAACAGACATTCGCTGTTAAGCCTTGTGCCGCACCTGTGACAAAAGCTCATATTTGTCGCTCCTTTCGCAGAGGTATAAAAGCGGGCAGCGCCGCGCGGGAGAATAGCTCCTCCTGCGCGGGGGTCTGCGCGTTCCCGCTCCGAATTACTTTGAATTCCTTGTATAGTCAAGCAGACCGCCTGCAAGGATAATATCCTTCGTCCTGCCCGAAAGCTCGCACAGAACGGGTATCTCCCTGCCCTGAGTCTTGTTTATGAGAAGCAGCTTGGTCTTGCCCTGTGAGATCATCTTTCTTACGCCGGGCAGTGAGAGCTCGTCGCCCTCGTTTATGCTGTCATAGTCGGAAGGATCGACAAAGGTGAGGGGGAGAATTCCCGCGTTTACGAGATTAGCGCGGTGTATCCTTGCAAACGACTTTACTACTACCGCCTTTATTCCGAGATAGAGCGGAGCGAGAGCCGCGTGCTCACGGGACGAGCCCTGACCGTAGTTTGCGCCGCCTACGACTATGCTCTTGCCCAGAGCCTTTGCGCGCATGGGGAAGTCCTTGTCGCATACGGTGAAGCAGTGCTGTGATATTGCGGGTATATTCGAGCGCAGGGGAAGTATCTTTGCGCCTGCGGGCATTATGTGGTCTGTGGTGATATTGTCGCCTACCTTGAGCGAGCAGCGGGCGTTTATGTCCTCCGCAAGAGGAGCCGTCTCGGGATAGGGCTTTATATTCGGACCTCTCAGTACCTCAACGCTGTCCATTTCCTCCTCGGCAGCGGGCGCTATAACCATGTTGTCGTTGTAGTCGAACTTTGCGGGCAGGGGAATGTCAACAGCCTCGCCGAGAGTCCTCGGGTCTGTGAATACTCCCGCAAGAGCCGAAGCCGCTGCGGTCTCGGGGCTTACAAGATAGATCTGACCGTCTCTCGTGCCGCTTCTGCCCTCAAAGTTGCGGTTGAAGGTACGCAGAGATATTCCCTTGCTGTTGGGTGACTGTCCCATGCCTATGCAGGGACCGCAGGCGCATTCAAGTATCCTTGCGCCCGCCTCGATAATATCGGCAAGCGCGCCGTTCTTAGCCAGCATATTGTATACCTGCTTTGAGCCGGGGGCTATAGCAAGGCTCACGTCGGGGTGTACGGTCTTGCCCTTGAGTATGGAAGCCACTCTCATAAGGTCAAGATATGAAGAGTTCGTGCAGGAGCCTATGCATACCTGATCTATCTTCTGAGGACCTATCTCCTCTATGGCCTTTACGTTGTCGGGGCTGTGGGGACAGGCCGCCATAGGAACGAGCTTGGAGAGATCTATATCTATCACCTCGTCAAATACCGCGTCCTCGTCAGAGGAAAGCTCTGTCCAATCCTCTTCTCTGCCCTGAGCCTTCATGAATTCCCTCGTTATCTCGTCAGAGGGGAATACGGACGTAGTAGCGCCCAGCTCAGCGCCCATGTTTGTAATGGTGGCTCTCTCGGGTACGGTAAGGGTCTTGACGCCCTCTCCGCCGTATTCTATTATCTTGCCTACGCCGCCCTTTACGGTCATTATCCTGAGCACCTCAAGGATAATATCCTTTGC
>CACWNZ010000180.1 GCA_902762335.1 uncultured Ruminococcus sp.
AGGACGGCAGGGGAAGGACCGTTACCAAGGACACCGTAGTCTATACGACTACAAGTGAAAAGCTTGGCGTTGTCAATTCCTGCGATATGATGGAAGAGCCGCAGTGGGCAAGCAAATGCGCAGGCAGGGTCTATTCGGGCGAAGAGGTGCGCGTTATCAAAATATCGGGACGCTGGTTTCAGGTAGTAAGCGGCAAGGACGTCGGCTGGGTATATAATATGACGTTCAGAAACGAGGGCAACTACAGCACCATAAATGAGGATAATCTGCCCGTGATAGCGGACGATATAATCTTTACAAAGGGCAGGGATATACGTTCTCTGTATAACTACGTTTATTTCATGTCCTACAGCACCGACGGCAAGAAGTCCCTTGAGGAGATGTGCGTGTTCATGCTCAGATACAGACGCGGCGCCTGCTATCACCGCGCGGCTCTGCTGTATTATCTGCTTGACCGCGCAGGCTACGAGGTATACCGCATTGACGACGGCACAGACAAGCTCACCGCGGGCAGCCCGCATAATTGGGTCATCATAAAGACCGACGAGGGCTACCGCCACATAGATGCGACCCCCTTCTCGTTTATGGACAGCTTCTATCTTGCAACGGACGAGCAGGTCGAAAAAGCTTTCGATTGGGACAGAGAAAAATATCCCGCCTGCGTGTGATAATGGAGTAAACAATGGTTTTCAGTTCTACAGTATTTTTATTTATCTTCCTGCCTGCCGTTTATATTCCTTATCTGATTTTCAAAAATGTATGGGTGAGGAATATCCTTCTTATCGCGGCAAGCCTCGTATTCTATGCCTACGGAGAGCCGAAGGCGGTCCTGCTGATGATACTCTCCATAATAATGAACTATATCTTCGGGCTCGGCGTTACGGGAAAGCATAAAAAGCCCGTGCTTATAATATCGGTCGTTTTCAACGTGGCAATGCTTTTCGTATTCAAGTATCTCTGCTTTACGCTCGATATTATAAATATCTTTGCCGGCGGCGCGATAAGCGTGCCGTCCATAGCCCTGCCCATAGGGATATCCTTCTTTACGTTTCAGGCGATGTCCTACGTTATCGACGTTTACAAAAAGCCCGGGCTCAAGGAAAAGAATATCCTTAATATATTCCTCTATATCTCGCTTTTCCCTCAGCTCATCGCGGGACCTATAGTTCGGTTTGAGGATCTCGCCGCCGAACTGAGAAAGAGGACGGTCACCCTTGACAAGACCGTCGAGGGCATAAAACGCTTTATATACGGTCTGTCAAAGAAAATGCTCCTTGCCAACACTATGGGGCAGATAGCCGACGGCGCGTTCAACAGCGAGCTTTCACAGCTCTCGGCTCTCGGCGCGCTTGCGGGCGGCATAGCCTATATGCTTCAGATCTATTATGACTTCAGCGGCTACAGCGACATGGCGGTAGGTCTCGGCAAGATGTTCGGCTTTACGTTCAAGGAGAACTTCAATTACCCGTTCTCGACCGCCTCGATGCAGGACTTCTGGAGAAGGTGGAACATCTCCGTATCCACCTGGTTCAAGGAATACGTATACATACCCCTCGGCGGAAACCGCAGGGGAAAGCTCAGAACGAACGTCAACAAGCTGATTGTCTTTTTCCTTACCGGTCTGTGGCACGGCGCAAATCTTACCTTTATCCTGTGGGGAATGATACACGGCGCCTTCCTCATGCTCGAAAACTACGGCGTTATCGCCTTTGTCAGAAGCAAAAGCAAGGCGGCGCGGGTGATATCCCACCTTTACTGCCTTATAGTAATAATGCTGACCTTCGTTATCTTCCGCGCCGATACCGTTCAGCAGGCGTTCGAGTTCATCGGCAGAATGTTCTGCGGCTTCGGCGGTCAGTTCGTTTCGGATAACGAGGTGCTCCCGCTGCTGCTGTCCCCGTTCGGGATCATCATGACGGTGTCCGCGGTGATATTCGCCGCTCCCGTATCCGTAAAGCTGAGGGACTTTATGGCGAAAAAGGACAGATCTGCGCTTTGCTCCTATATATCCTGCGGCTTTACCATAGCTCTTTTTGCCCTGTGCATAGCGGCTCTTATGACAGCCGACTACAATCCGTTTATTTATTTCCGTTTTTAAGGAGGGCTGAAAATGAATAAAGCGTTCAAGATCATCTATTCGGCTCTTTTTATTGCGGCGCTCGTAACGCCCGCGGCACTTATGCCGTTTTTCTCGTCCGATAAAGCTGTAGGCAAGGAGAACGAGGCGGAGCTTCCCGCCCTGTTTGACGAAAACGGCATAAACGCGGGCTTCTCCGATGCCTTTGATAAGTGGTTTTCGCAGAAGCTGCCCTTCCGCGCAGAGATCATCAGCGCAAAGAACACTATAGACAGCGGTATCCTCGGCAAGCAGGCAAACGACGTCATAGTCGGCAGGGAGGGACAGCTTTTTTACAGCGGAGAAAAGGACAGCTATACGGGAAAGCTCATGTCGGACCGCAGGCTCTACAATACCGCAAGAACAGTTTATCTCATGCAGAAATACTGCATAAGCGGCGGCGCGGAATTCCGATTTATGTGCGTGCCTAATAAATCCACGATCTACAGCGAATATATGCCCGCAGGCTTTACGCGGGCGGAGGAAAACGACCTTACAAGGCTTGTCGCTTTGCTTGATGAGATGGGCGTCGGCTATATAGACGTAAAGACCGCTCTTTTACAGCACAAGGACGACGATGAAGAGCTTTATCTCCGTGACGACAGCCATTGGACAAATTACGGCGCCGCCATAGGCTTTGATCTTATGCAGAGCTCCTTCGGGCGTGAGAGCAGCGAGGCTCTTGCCCCGCATGAAACGCGCTGCGATTGGCAGGGCGACCTCTCCGCAATGCTGTATCCCGCATTTGAGAAGCTATGCTGTCAGTATTATTATGATACCCCCGCAGCGCAGGCGCGATTTGTAAAGCCCCGACAGCCCTCGATGACCGCGGACGAGATAATGACCAATATCACGGGCGACAGCGAAAGCATGGATACCGTGATATATACCCTTAACAGAAAGGGCAGGGATAAGATATACGTCTCAAGGGATTCCTTTTTCCGCGCGCTGCTTCCCCTTACCATAAACTCCTACGCCTCGGCTTATATCACCCGCTACAGAAATTTTGACCTCAGAAGGCTTGACGAGGAGGGCTATAATGATGTAGTATATGAAGCGGCGGAAAGAAATATCGTTAAGATAACCGACGAAGCCCCGCTCATCTATGCCCTTGAGGAAAAGACCGTCCCGCAGTCAATGCGGAAAACCGTACCGCAGACGATAAAGACCGTAAAGGGCAGTACCGATACCGTGATATGCGGCACTATATCAGAGAGTGACCTCGGAACGAACGATAATATCTATATAACTCTTAAAAAGGACGGCAGGGAGACTCTCTATGAGGCGCTGCCCTGCGCGGATAAGACAAGCCTCGGCACGGAAAGCGTACCCGATAACGCCTTTTCGGCGCGATTCAGATCCGAACAGCTTGAGGGAGCGGAGATCACGGTCTATCTTGCAAAGCAATAAACGGGCGTAATGAAAATATTTACATACAGAAAGGAAACTCTGACATGAAAAGAATAATACTTGCATTCCTTATCACCTGCATACTTGCGGCAGGCGCAGCGGGCTGCGGCTCGAAGAACGGCGGAACGGAGACCGGCAAGGTGTCTGCCGAAAGCTCCGCGACGGCATCTCAGGAGAGCGCCGAAGGCTCACAGACCGCGTCGGACACATCAAAGCCGCAGACCTCACAGACCTCGGAGGAAGCTTCAAAGACGACGTCTCAGGCAAGCAAGGCGGATACTCCGTCCGAAAAGCCCTCTGAGACAGAGCAGAGCTCGGAGGAGCCGAGCCGGGAAAGTCCGGAGGAGCCCTCGGAATCACAGGCGGAAAGCTCCGAGCCCTCACAGGAGCCTGAGCCTTCAGAGGAGCCCGAGCCTTCAGAGGAGCCCGAGCCTTCAGAGGAGCCCGAGCCCTCGGAGGAGCCTCAGCCCGTTGGCGGAAGCTTCTCGGACAGTGATATTGCCTATATGTCGCTTATCCCCGGCGGCAGTGCCGACAGCGTGACCGCTGCCCTCGGAACGCCGGATTCCATAAGCACGGCGCCGAGCTGCATAGGCACGGGCGAGGACAAGATATATTCCTACGGCGATCTTCAGATCGAGACTTATCCCGACCCCGCAGGCGAAAAGATACTCAGCATCACCCTTGTGACAGGCTCGGTAAAGACCGGTAAGGGCGTGCTGCAGACGGGCATGTCCTTTGGCGATCACATTTCGGATACGGGCGTCACCGGCGAGCGGTTCCTGGATCGTGGTTTCCATGTTCCGGACCAGTACCAGCGGGGTGTGCATGTCAACTTCCAGGAAGGGCGCCGCGCCTTCATAGCGGCGGAAGCCCTGACGCAGGAGGATATCTTCCAGTTCATCGCTGATGCCGCTGCGGGGGTGGCACACAGCATAAACACATTCATCTGCCAA
>CACWNZ010000181.1 GCA_902762335.1 uncultured Ruminococcus sp.
ATAGGACTTGCAAGAGCCTTTTTGCATGATGCACCTTTTATGCTCCTTGACGAACCTACATCCAACCTTGACAGCCTGAATGAAGCGGTGATACTGAAATCGCTGAAAGAGGAATCCGCAGGAAAAACGGTGGTGCTTGTAACTCACCGCAGATCTACTGCCAGAATCGCCGATAAAATGATCCCTATGGAAAGCGGAAGGGTATCATGAAAGTATTCCCTCAAACCACCGGCGACTAAAAAAAGCATTCTGATCCATTAGTCTTACACTTTCGTTTCATTTTCTTTCGGAGAGAGCTTCTATTCTTGCAAAGCTGACTCTGTCCGGCTCGCTGTCATCCGGCGGATGATCTGCGGTACATCGGGAACTTATACCCGGCGTCAGCCCGGTACTCTTTTTGGATAGTCCTTATGCAGCAGGTGATCTGTTTGCAAAAAAGGGAAGAGAGAATAACGAATAAAAGATAAACGCCCTTCGGAGCTTTAATATGATCTATTCATTAATAAATGAGCCCCCAAGCGTAAGCGAGGG
Organism: uncultured Ruminococcus sp.; assembly: GCA_902762335.1. Taxonomy (GTDB): domain Bacteria; phylum Bacillota; class Clostridia; order Oscillospirales; family Acutalibacteraceae; genus UBA1213. Next base: position 532 of record CACWNZ010000181.1, read on the forward strand.
GGCGTTTCTGTCAACAATGTATAAATAAGGTATTTCTTGTGGCGCAGCGCCGCATTTGAATTCCCGAAAAACAAAGCGACCGCAGGGAGCGAATACTCGAATCGTTCCGTGCGGTCACGCACTGTAAACAGAGTACAAAAAAGATATTTCTTGTGGCGCAGCGCCGCATTTGAATTCCCGAAAAACAAAGCGACCGCAGGGAGCGAATACTCGAATCGTGGAACATTGACTATTATACTACCCTGTTCTTGAAATGTCAAGCTTTTTTTGAAAAATAATCTAAAAGATTTTTCTGCGGGATAAAAATGCGGACGGAAGGCTCGCATAGAATTAACACGCGATTTTGCTTTACGAAAGGAATAATTTATGATATAATAAAGCGTAAATGAGGAAAAACGGGGTGAAGAAATGCTTGAAGAGGGAGAAAGACTTGAGCCGCTGGGCAGCGGGATAAGGGTGATAGTCTCTGATGAACACTCATTCGGCACCGATACAGTGCTTCTTGCAAGCTTCTCTATGCCTAAGGCAGACGATAAGGCGTGTGAGCTCGGCACAGGCTGCGGAACTATTCCGCTTATATGGAGCAGAGAGGGAAAGCCGCGCTCCGTTACGGCAGTTGATATTCAGGAAAAGGCGTGCGGAATGCTGAAAAGAAGCGTAGAGATGAACGGGCTTCAGCGTAGGATAAGCGTTCTTCATTCCGATATGCTTGACCTTGCGGGCAAGGTCGAGTTCTCTTCATATGATCTCGTGGTATGCAACCCGCCTTATAAGGCTGCGGGAACGGGCATAGTCAACCCTGAACAGTCGCATAAAATAGCAAGACACGAATTTGCCTGTACGATAGACGATATTATTCGGGTCGCGGCAAAGCTGCTTAATTTTTCGGGCAGGCTGTGTATGTGCCAGCGCCCCGAAAGACTAAGCGATCTTATCTGTACCATGCGCAAGTATAATATAGAGCCGAAGCGCCTGAGATTTGTTCAGCAAAGAACGGCAAAGCAGCCAAAGCTGTTTCTGATAGAGGGCAGACGAGGCGGCAGACCCAACGGACTGATAGTTGAGCCCGTTTTATTGATAGAGTCTGACAACGGTGAGCTGTCTGATGAAATGATATCCATATACGGCGCATATAAGGAGGATTATCTCTGATATGTCAGGAAAGCTTTTTGTAGTGGGAACTCCTATAGGAAACCTCTCGGACTTTTCGCCGAGAGCGATAGAAACTCTGCGGGAGGTCGATTTCATTGCGGCGGAGGATACCCGCGTTACGATAAAACTGCTGAATAGATTTGAAATAAGCACACCTATGGTAAGCTACCATAAATTCAACGCCCGTGACAGAGGCGACGAGATATGCGGCAGAATAGAAAAAGGCGAAAGCTGCGCGATCGTTACGGATGCGGGAATGCCCTGTATATCCGACCCCGGAGAGCAGCTCGTAAGACAATGCTATGACAGAGGCATAGACGTTTGCGTCGTTCCCGGACCTACGGCGCTTGCGTCGGCAATAGCCGTATCGGGTCTGCCTACGGGTAGATTTACCTTTGAGGGCTTTCTGAGCGTAAATAAGCCGGGTCGAAAGGAGCATCTTATTTCGCTGCTGAACGAAAAAAGAACTATGATCTTTTATGAGGCGCCCCATAAGCTTGCGGCAACCCTCAGAGATATGCACCGCTGCTTCGGCGACAGACGGATCTCGATAGTCAGGGAGCTCACTAAAATCCACGAGCAGGTCATAAGGACTACGCTTGCCGAGGCTGTAGAAAAATACGCCGACGACAGTGTCAAGGGCGAGATCGTTCTGATAGTTGAGGGCGCGCCCGAGGTCGTTGAAAAGGACAGTACGCTTGACGATGCGATAAACACTGCAAGAGAGCTGATGGAAACGGGAATGTCCGCATCTGAGGCGGCAAGGGAGAGCGCAAAGATCACGGGCTTCAAAAAGGGTGATATATATAAGGGTCTGCTGTAAGGGAGGGGAAGCAATGGATATTATACTTGCATCGGCATCGCCGAGAAGAAAGGGACTTCTGTCATTGCTGTACGACAGCTTCAGGGTCATACCCTCGGATATAAGAGAGCTTGTTCCGCGGGATCTTCCCGTAGACAAATGCCCCGAATACCTTGCCTGCATAAAGGCTGAGAGCATATCAAGGGGCAGGGAAAAATACCTTGTTATAGGCTGCGACACCTCTGTTATAATAGACGGTAAAATGCTCAACAAGCCCAGAAGCACCGATGATGCAAGACTGATGATGAAGATGCTTTCGGGCAAGGTACACAGGGTGATAACGGGCTGCTGCCTTTATTATTTGGGCAGACACGTCAGCTTTTCCGAGGAGACGGAGGTAGAGTTCTATCCGCTGACGGATAAGGAAATAGAAGAATACGTAAATACCTCGGAGCCCTATGATAAAGCGGGCGGCTACGGGATACAGAATAAGGGCGCGCTGTTCATAAAGGGCATAAGAGGAGATTACTATAACGTAGTAGGTCTGCCCGTTGCAAGACTAAAACGGGAGATAGATGCCTTTACCGCGCAGGACTTTACCGTAGATGAATTTGTAACGGAAGCCCGTAATAAAAACGAGGGCAAAAAAAGACGAAGAACGTAATAATACCGCACCCCGCAGCATATAATCAACAAATATGCTTTGGAGGTGCGGTATGTTTATTTGCAGGATAATATCTGTAGCCGCAGCGCTGTGCGTGTGCATAGCATCTGTGCCGTCACTTGCGGTAAGGGCGCTGTCGGCAGAAGATATCAGCGCGCCTTCCGCTGTACTTATGGAGGCGGAGACGGGCAGGGTGCTGTATGAAAAAGCCCCGCACGAGATAAGAGCCTGTGCATCGGTGACTAAGGTAATGACACTCATTCTCGTTATGGAGGCTATAGACAGCGGCAGACTGAAATGGGAGGACAAGGTGATAACCTCGGCTCACGCGGCATCTATGGGAGGCTCGGATATTTGGCTCGAACAGGGCGAAACCATGACCGTTGACGAAATGGTAAAGGCTGTCACGGTGGCGAGCGCCAACGATGCCGCAGTAGCCCTTGCCGAGACGGTGTGCGGCACCGAGGAGGAATTTGTAAGAAAAATGAACGAAAAAGCTCAGTCGCTCGGTATGAAGGACACCGTTTTCAAGAACTGCAACGGTCTTGATGAGGACGGTCACGTTACGAGCGCGTACGACGTTGCGCTGATGTCGAGGGAACTGATAAAGCACAAGGATATATTCAGATACAGCGGTATATGGATGGACGAGCTGAGGGGCGGAAAGACACAGCTCGTAAATACGAATAAGCTTCTCAAGAGCTATAAGGGCATTACAGGGCTTAAAACAGGCACTACTTCAAAGGCGGGAAGCTGTATTTCGGCCACTGCCGAGCGGGACGGTCTTAGTCTTATAGCAGTCGTTCTTGGCAGCAACACTGGAAAGGAGCGCTTTTCGGATGCTTCAAAGCTGCTTGACCACGGCTTTGCAAACTACGAGACCTATCTGCCCGAGGTGCCTGACGAGGCGCAGGGTGAGATGACCGTGACGGGAGGAATGACGGGCAGCGTAAGGATAAGCGCGTGCGTAGACAAGCCCGTTCTGATCGAAAAGGGGGCGGGGGAAAAGGCTGAAGCCGAGACTATTCTGCCCGGGAGCATAGAAGCGCCCGTTTCAAAGGGCGACGTTATAGGAAAGCTGGTATATAAAAGCGGCGGCAAGCAGATAGCAGAGTATCCGATAGCCGCCGCAGAAGATGCAGAGCAGATAAATTATTCGGGTGTGCTTGGGGTTTTCCTGAAGGGACTTGCAGGCTGAGCTTATTCTATGCCCGTAGTATATTTGAGATCGTAGAGCTT
>CACWNZ010000182.1 GCA_902762335.1 uncultured Ruminococcus sp.
TGCAAGGGCAAACCTTGCAAAGTGCCTTCTCTATGCTCTCAACGGCGGCGTAGATGCCAAAAACCGCGAGCAGGTGGCTCCGCCCTACAGAAGGATCACCTCAGAGTACCTCGATTACAACGAGGTCATTCAGGCTTACGAAGTAATGATGGATTGGCTGGCGGGGCTTTACGTCAACACACTCAATCTCATTCATTATATGCACGATAAATACTACTACGAGGCAGCAGAGATGGCACTGATAGATACCGACGTGCGCAGGACCTTCGCAACGGGTATTGCGGGCTTCTCTCACGTTGTAGACAGCCTCAGCGCAATAAAATATGCCCGTGTAAAGCCCATAAGGGACGATGCGGGTATATGCATAGATTTCAAGACCGAGGGCGATTTTCCGAAGTACGGCAACGATGACGACCGTGCGGACGATATAGCCGTTTGGCTGCTCAGGACCTTCCTTGAGAAGATCAAGAAGCACCATACCTACAGGAACTCCGAGCCGACAACTTCTATACTCACTATTACCTCCAACGTTGTTTACGGCAAGGCTACGGGCAATATGCCTAACGGCAGGCGCGCGGGCGCTCCGCTTTCTCCGGGAGCTAACCCCAGCTACGGCGCAGAGAAGAACGGACTTCTTGCTTCGCTCAATTCGGTCGCAAAGCTGCCCTATCATTGGGCTCTCGACGGTATCTCGAATACCCAGACTATCAGCCCCGATGCTCTCGGACATGAGGAGCAGGAGAGGATAGACAATCTCGTTCAGGTCATGGACGGCTATTTCGATCAGGGCGCACACCACCTCAATGTAAATATCTTCGGTACGGAAAAGCTCATAGACGCTATGGAGCACCCCGAAAAAGAGGAGTATGCAAACTTTACTATCCGTGTTTCGGGCTATGCGGTAAAATTCATAGACCTTACAAGGGAACAGCAGCTTGACGTTATAGCGCGTACCTGCCACAAGACTATGTGAGAATATTAACAAGGGGCTGTCGCACCGAATAAGTGTGACAGCCCTGTCTGTATAATAGGGGAGGAATGAGCAATGGATATAAAGGGTCGCGTTCACACGCTTGAGACCTTCGGACTTGTAGACGGTCCGGGGGTGAGGACCGTGATATTCCTCAAGGGCTGCCGCCTTAGGTGTAAATACTGCCACAATCCGGACACCTGGATCGGTGAGGGCGAGCTTTTCACGGCGGAGCAGCTTTTTGAGCGGGTAAAGAGATACAAGCCCTATTGGAAGAACAACGGCGGTATCACCGTGAGCGGGGGAGAACCCTTGCTTCAGAGCGAGTTCGTGACGGAGCTGTTCACTCTTGCAAAGCGTGCGAGGATCCATACAGCCCTTGATACGGCGGGAGAGCCGTTCTCACTTGATAAAGAGTATCTTGAAGGCTTTGACAGGCTCATGTCCGTTACCGACCTCGTACTGCTTGATCTCAAGCTCATGGACGAGAAGGGTCATATAGAGCTGACGGGCAGGGGAAATAGAAATATTCTTGAAATGGCGCGCTATCTTTCGGATAAAGGAAAGAAGCTGTGGATAAGGCACGTACTCGTTCCGGCTGTTACAGATGACGAGGACGAGCTTAAAGAGGAGCGCCGTTTTATAGATACGCTAAAAACCGTAGAGCGGGTAGAGGTGCTGCCCTATCATACTCTCGGGCTGATAAAATGGAAGGAGCTCGGTCTTGAATATCCTCTTGAGGGAGTTCCCGTACCGACGGAAGAACAGGTGAAAAGGGCAGAGGAGCTGCTTTGCAGCTAAAAATACGGGTCGGCGCATCGTTTACGATAGAGCGCCGACCCGTATTGGTTTTACTGACTGTTTGAGAGAGTATCGATAAGACCCGTTAATCCTGCGTAATTCCTGTCGCTGAAATCACAGTCGTAATAATCTGTGCCGTTATCCCTATAGGCGGTGATCAGTATCTCGTCCCTGCTCACCATGACGGTTATCATTCTGTAGGAGCTGCCGTTTATGGTCATAGCTTCAGTCGATGCTGTCAGATATATTTCCGCATAAGCAGGCGCAGAGCCTACAGGCACCGATGAGTACCATTCATAGTCGTCCGTCATGATATTGCCGAGCTGCTCCGCTAACAGTGTGTTGAAGCTGCCGTTGTTCTTGAGCGTTCTTTTATTGTAGAACACGGTGCAGACTGTGCTGTCGGGTATCCTGTTATTCTGCGGAGAGACGGGTGAATATGACGGCGTGGAGCTCGACGGCGTTTCCTCTGCGGGAGTCTCGTAATATTCCGAGGTCTGCTCGTATGCCGACTTTCCGCCGTTTGAAAATTCATCGCTGCGAGAGGGCGAGACGGATGCCGAAACAGCGTTTACGGCGCTGCTCTCTCTATCCGTTTTGTCCGTATTATTGTTATCCGGCGAGCGGTCAAGCGCGCCGATAAACTTCGAAGTGCTTGATGCAGTCGGAAGAGATCCGGGAGCCGTAATATTTTCGGAGGTGAGCTTTGGCGCTATCGTCGCCACGAAGATACCTATGACCGCCACCGCCGCTGCCGAGCCTATAAACGGCAGAAGCCTGATGATAAGCGGCTTTTTAGGCTTTTTCGGAGATATGACTATATCGCTGAGAAAATCGTCTCTGAAGACGTGCATGGGCGCGGGACCCGTATCGATCGGACCGTCGGCGCCGTGGTAATATTCGCTGCCGTACTGCTTTATGCTGTCGTTGAGCAGTCTTTCAAATTCATTATCCTTCATTGATGCCAACCCCTTCCAGCTTGGATTTGAGCAAGGCTCTTGCCCTGTGAAGGCGCACCTTGACGTTCTCGGGTGTCAGACATAAATTCTCGGCTATCTCATTTACGCTGAGGTCGCAGTAGTATTTGAGCATTATGACGTCCGAGTATTTGCTGTCGAGAGACTTTACCATATCAAAGAGTATCCTTTTGATATCCTTGTTTTCCGTATCGACTGAGATATCCTGTATAATATCCTCGTCCTTGTATATTTCCTCGGTCACGTTCTCTCTTTTGCGGTGATTGTAGATCTTGAAGGCGGCGTTACGCACGGTTATGGTCATGAACTTCCTCATCTGGTCGGGAGCGAGGGTCTTATACCTGTCAAAGTTTTTTGCCAGCGAGAGAAAGGCATCGTGTACGGCATCCTCAGAAGAGGCCTCGTCACGGAGTATCCTGTAGGCATAGCCGAACAGGAAATCTCTCGTTCCGAGATATATCTGCTCATATATCACCTTGTCCTGCGGGTCGTCTATCATAGCCATATAGATGAAGATCATTTTATCACCTGCTTATTTTAATAATCCTTTGCCATAGAAAAGGTTACATCACTATTATAATTATTTTTTGTGTTTTTTTCAATAGCAATAATTCCGGCGCAGATGTCTCGCCTGCCGGCTCGGTCGGTGATTTTGCTGTGCAAAGGTGTCCACCGGACACCTGCACCCGATTTCGCGTTCCACTTTAACGCTGTACCATACTTTTACGCCGCAAGAACAGCTTTACATCAGGGTTGCAAATATGGGAGCGCAAAGCAGATACTAACTGCTGCACAAAAAACTCTCTCCCTCGTTTCGGTAAGAAAACGAGGGAGAGAGGGTAACACTGTGAAAACAGCTTTACAGCCGTGCTGCGCCGGCGAGCCGCCGGTGCCGACTTCGCGTTCCACTTTAACGCTGTATCATACCTTTACGCCGCGAATACGGCTAAACAGCATAGGCGCGGTCATGAAGTAACGATACACAAGAAAGCCGTGCCGCGAATTGGGAGCGCAGGCTCTGCGCCGCTGGTTAGTTGCCGGCGCGGGTCTTGAGTTCGTCGTAACGGTCAACAGACTTCT
>CACWNZ010000183.1 GCA_902762335.1 uncultured Ruminococcus sp.
AAGCCTGTCCGTGCCAGCCCTTGACGGTTTCGTATGACACGTTCATCGCTTCTGCGGTCTCAAACAGAGTAAGACCGTTTATGTATACATCAGTCAGCAGGCTGATGAAGGTCTTGTTGTATACTCTCGATATGCGTATGCGTGCGTCCGACTTAAGCTCTACGAGCCGGTCAATGTCGCTGTTGATCTCCCGCTGCAGCTTGTCTATCCTGTCTATGATTAGTGTAGGGTCGGAGTGACCGCTGCTCTGTATCCTTGAGCCGTCATACCGCAGCGCCGACAGTCTGCCCTTGTCACGCTCCAGTCCGTCAAGCGTGCGCTGCTTTGTGTTTATTGCCTCGTCAAGTCTCTTTATGCTCCTCAGATACTCCTTTGCGGTCACTTTCATCCCTCACCCTTCATTCGGTCTGTCCTTCAGGATATAGCCCTCAAACTCCCGCCTCTCATCATCAGATAGCGGACACCACGGCGGTATGCGCTTCCACCTTTTGAAACGCACATAAAGGCGGTTGATGTCCGGGTCGCTTATGTCAAGCCTGTATCCGTATGGATTGTCATTGAGCAGTGTTATCTTCATCATCGTTATCCTCGGCAGGATCCTCAAGGTCCTTGAACTGTTCAAGCATATATAACCTGCTGTACTTCTCGTAAAATTCGCAATCGTCATATTCGTCATAGCCGCTCTTTTTATTTAGGCGGTATTTGCCCTGTGCGTCATCGTCCGAGAGCCACATTCGTATATAGCCCTCGGCTGACGACACAAGCCCCTGCTTGAAGGGCTTTGCTTTAAGATAGACGCTCAGCTTTTCAAGAGATTTCTTTACGTCCATATTCGGGTATGTGTGTATAAGCTCGGTAAAGAGCTCCTCATCAACAACGAATTCCCCGTTTCTGCAAGGAAGCCGCAGTACACACTTTACTTTACTTTTCTTTACTTTACTTTCCTTTACTTTACTTTGTGGGATAGTTTCGTCAGAAACTCGCGTTTCTGTAGCAGAAACCCCCGTTTCTGTTACAGAAACGGAGCCGAAGGGTGCATTTTTCAAAGCCGCATGAGTATCTTTTTTCTCAAGCAGCCAATACTTCGACTTATCCACCTTGTTCCTAACAGTCACTTCGGAGTAGCGTTTCTGAATTCCAGCAGAGGTGATAACAGCTTGTGACAAGAGGGCATGATCAAACAGTCCTATATCCGCACAAAACTCTATCACTTGCAGCACAAGGGTTTTGTCCTTTATCCACCTGTTCCCGATCAGCCGCATGACCTGAGATGCGAGCTTTTCTTTAGGAACCTCCAGATAATAGCCGTGCTTATACACCTCGCATAAAACGGCATTGTAAATGCAGACGCCAAGAGGACCGTACCGGTTAAGCAGGTCCATGATCTTGTAGTCATCCCAAAAGTCTACGTCAAAAGGAAAGTAATCGAGCCCTGCTTTTCTCGGGCGAGCCATGATAACCTCCCGCGGTCAGCTATGCAGCATGACCGACTTTTTTATTTTTATCAGAAAGGCAGATCCTCCGTCTTTGGAAGCTCTACCATATCGTCTATATCATCCGGTACAGGCGCTGCCGCCGTTTCGTATGATGCTGCAGCGGTGCGTGTATCAGAGCTGCGCTTCGGCTCGCAGAATTCGACGTTCTCGGCAAGCACGTCAAAGGTATAGCGCTTGTCGCCGTTCTTATCGGTGTAGCTTCCCGTCTGGATCCTGCCCGTCAGAGCTATGCGCTGTCCCTTGGCAAAGTATTTGCAGATAAAATCCGCAGTCTGCCGCCATGCGACTATGCTGATAAAGTCCGCCTGCCGCTCCTCTCCCTGCTTGGTGTAGGCGCGATCGACGGCGATGCTGAAGCGCACCATTGACAGCCCTGACTGTGTATGCTTCAGCTCGGGTGCGGCCGTGAGCCTTCCGATCAGCGAGACGTTATTCATTTTTCATCCCTCCTTTCAGTAATTCGAGTATCCTTTTCCCCGTCTGTGCCTTGGTGCAGAAATAAAATTTCGTGCCGTAGCGCTTTTCGAGGGTCGCAAGTATCTTGTAAAGGCGCTCGCCCGACACAGCAAGCGGAGACTCCCGCAGGCGCGGATTTTTCCACGCCTGTACGTCCTCAAGCGTGCCTATCGCGGCGCTGTGCTCTACCAGAAACACCAGCCTTATGCCGAGCTCCTGCGCCCGTTTCAGCTCGGCTATAAAGCGCTCATGCTGCTGACAGACGTTGCCGACAAGCTCGTTGAGGTTTTGCTTCCTGTCTATGCAGAAGCGGGCATTATCCAGGTCGCAGTAGTCGCCGCAGGGCAGCTTGCTGACAAAGTGCTTGATACTCTGCCTGTCGAACTCGGCAAGGATCCTCTGTATCGCCTTCGGCTTTTCCCGGCTATCGATCTGAATGGTCACAAGCAATCCCCCTCTGAAAAACAGCATTCTGTAATTCCAAAACCTGATAAGTCGGCTCCGGCGGCTCGCCGGTCAATCTGAATAGTCAAAGTTGAGATCCTCCATAGATATAGGCTTTTTTAGCACCTTTGTAGCCTTGCAGAAGTCGCAGTGCTCGCAGCGCTCAGGCTCTATCACGCCCTGCTTCATCGCATCATACCGCCTTATATCACGGCGGAAACGCTCAAGCTGAACGTCAAGATACTCCTGCCCGACCTCGATTATAGCAAGGTCCGGCTCCGTCTCCTTGGTCACTGCAGCAAGGTAGAACGGTAGTATATGTCCCGTATTCTGCCGCACGATCTCCTGATATACCGCCCCTTGCAGGTCGTACTCCCATGCCTCGACCCAGCTCAGCCGTCCCTGCTCAGGCTTGTATATCGGTTTGAAGTCCCTCATACACTTAAGGTCAACTATCATTCTGTCCTTGTGATAGCTGTCGATTTTAATTTTGACCGGCACGTCCTCTATCTCTCCCGTCATGACGACCTGCTTCTCGCCGCTCATGTACTCCATGAAAAGCGGGTCCTGCTCAACGCGGTTGATGACCTGCTCCGCCTTTATGTAGTCCGCCTTCAGAGTGCCGTCGCGCTTGAAAAGGGCAGGATTTTTCGCCTTGAATATATCCAGTGTTCCTTCAAAGTGTGCGTCCACATAGGATCCGACAAGGAGCGCCGTGGAGCGCTCCCTCTCGTATTTTCCCGTAAGCTCAGCCATGGCGGCAGCAGGACATTTTGAAAAGCCCTTGAACTGCGACACGCTCATATACTTCAACTGGTTTTCAGGGCTGAAGTAGTTCTCATTCGTCAGCATGACTGTCACCGTCCTTTACTGTCTGAGCCGCCTTTGTCGCGCACGTTGCACAAAGCTTTCGCCCGTACTTTTTCATGGTGTACGCTGCAAGCTCCTCGGCAGTAAGCCCGTTTGACGGCTGTATGGTATCGCCGCAGTCAGCGCACGGGATAGTGCTTTCCTTTTCCTTCGGGATTATCTTTCTGACTCTGAGTGCATCCACGATGTCTCCGAAGGCTCTTACCTGCTCAATGCCGACCTGTATCCTTTTGCCGACCCAATCCTCAATAAAATTCGTCCTGTAGAGCTTAGCGATCATCTTCAGGTTGGTGCTGTTGAGGATCATCGGCTTGACGTTCTCGTAAAAGTAGCAGACAACGCAGTCGTCCTTTTTGCCGTCCGTGCCCGTGACCTTTTCCTCACGCACCGACTTTATCGTCAGGATCAGATCCTTGCCGTCCTCTATGCTGTACGCCCCGAGATAGTTCGGGTTCGTCAGCTTCTTCCAATGCGTTTTCACTTCCTATACCTCCTCACAGCTCCGTCACGATGAGCTCGCTGTCATTGGTGGTGCGTGTCGCTATGAACTGATGTCAACGCACAGTTCAAGCAGCTCGCCGTCTGACCTGTTGGAGATCGGCAGACCGTGTATCAGCGGTATGCCGTTTTCGACCGTCAGACCCTCAACGGGAAGCTTCGCCGTCTCGAGTATCTTTCCGGGCAGTGTACGGGCAAGCTCAATTTTTCTTGTGTACTCCTCAGAGTCCGCCCTCAGACCCTCAAGCTCCCGCTGCATACCCGTCATACGGTCGTACTCGTTAAGGTGACGTATCATAGCTTCGGCTTCCTCGATCTCTGCCTGCAGCTGTTCTGTGGGCTGTATCTCGCGCCCCATGTACTCCTCTGCAACGCCGACGTCCTTGTCCAGCTTAGCCTTACGGGCTTCAAAGTCCGCCTCTATGACCGCCTTTTTGTCGGCAAGCTTGTCACCGAGTGCGCCCAGCTTATCTCTGAGTGCGGCGATCTCCGCTGTCAGTCTTGCTATCTCTGCCGTAAGCTGACTGCGCTCACGCTCAATGCCGTCCTTAGCCGCTGAGAGCTGTATATCCCGCTCAGCCTGCAAGCCTCTGAGCTTGTTGCTGTAGCTGTCATAAAAAGCCTTTGCCCGTTCGATCTTTCCGTTGCTGTCCCTTATCCTCATCAGCTCGGAGTACCTTGCAGAAAGGTCGTAATGTCTCCACTTTTCCGCCTGATACCCGTCGGGTATATCCTTCGCAATGTCCTCGATAAACGCCTGCTTGTTTCTGATGTCGCGGTTAATATCTTGCCTTGAGGTAAAGTATACGCCCTTGTCGCTCTGTATCTCGTTGAGCACCTGCAGGATATTCTGACTGTAGTCTACTCCGGGCGGTATCTCGCCGAACTGTTCGCGGATCCAGTTCAGATCCCAGTCAAACTCGATCAGGTCAAGTATCGCCCTGTTCTGCTCGGCTCTCGTCATCTGAGTGAACGCCACCGGGTCAAGCTGAAGCGGCGTGATGATCGTCTTAAGGAATGTCTCAGGCTTCATCACGCGGTCGTTTCCGTTCCTTACAAGAATGCTGTCGGCTTTTTCCGTTCTCGCCTTACGGTCTATCGTCAGGTCGGTATCCGTCTCGATGATGATCTCGCCCTCGCTCTCGCCGCTCCTGATGACCCAGTCGCGCTTTGAGGAATTCGTCAGCGCATACCTTATCGCATCGAGCACCGATGTCTTCCCGGCGCCCTTGGGTCCCGTTATCTCTACGCTTTTCCCGCTTATCTCCTGTTCGGAAATGCCGAACAGTGAGCGGATCTTTATCTTTGTTGTCCTCATTTTATACCTCCGACATACTGCTCAAATGTGGTCTGATCGCCGCCAAACTCCCTGACGGCATACAGGCAGGCAACGTCATCAAAGGTCAGCTCGTACATTCCGTCCGATGCTCCCTTTTCCTCCTGCTTTATCTGCATTACAGAGCTGACTTTGTGCGAGAATCTCGGCGTTATGACCTCTTTCGTTCCTGTATCGCTATGCTCATCTATGAGAGTTATTCTTTCAAGCTCTATATCAAGCTTCAGTGATACGGTCGCAGTGCTGCTGTTCTTTTCGAGCAAACATCTTATTGTGCGTGACAACAGCCTATCAAAATCCGTCCTCATTTTCTGAAATACTGTTGAGTTCATTTCTATTGTTTCCATGCTATTCTTCCTTTCCGCTATTCGCTGTTCATCGCACTGAATGCTTCAGCAGCCACGCGCGGGCTTCTTGTATCTGCGGCGTTTTCAGGCTGATGTAATCAAAGCTCTCTGCTTTGCTGTCGGTAGTCTCGGGTGAGATCCCGACAACATAGCACTCGCCGTAATATATCTTGTTATTATAACTGATGTTTGCGTTTTCGCGGTTTACATCCGCTATGCCATTATCCGGAAAGACATATACGCAGCCGTTTTCAAAGTCAAACAGACAAGTACATTTATATTTTTTCATCAGGCTGTCTATTTTCTTGATTTCCGCGAACATCACGCAGGAAATTCTTCCGGGAGCCTGATGAATAACCTTGATTTTTTCCGAATTATCGGTTATACTGCTGTTAAGGTTATTTTTTAACTGCGCCGTCTCCGGAGTGCCAGCTTCGGGGGCGGTTTTCTTTTTGTCAAACATTTATTCATTCCTCCGTTACTACCATGCCGGCAGGCTCTGTCACTCTTACTATGACCTCTACCTCGGCGTAGGTCTGTACTATGCCCTTGTCTCTCATCGCCTTGCACAGTGCCGCTGTTATCGGCTCATCGTCAAGTCTGAGACGTCCTTCTGTCGTGATGTATCCTCTGCCTCTCGCCCTGTAGGTCTTCGGTACGTCAAATATCGACGGTATATCCTCCGATACGGCTGCCGTCTCGCTGATCGGCTCGGGCTCTCTCTCCGCAAAAAGGTGCATATACTTTCCTCTTCTCTTAAGGTCAGAAAGCTTCTGGGTTATCTGCTCGGGCGTCCTGCCGAAGAGCTCTGCAAGCTCATCATTCCCCGCGCCGGAAAGGTGCATATTGATAAGCTCTAAGGTCTGCTCATCGGTCAGTCTCTGAGGATAGCTCCTCTTTTTCTCGGTCGTCTCCGCAGGCTCGTCAGTCTTTTCAGCGACCGTCTCAGACCGTACCTCTTCTGCCGCTGCATTTTCGGCTGCATTTGCTTCGTTTTCCTCCGCGTTCGCTGCATTCTCGGCTGCATCCGCTTTTTCAGGTACAGTCTCGCCGAAGTACAGCGCATATAACGTGTCGTACAGCTCCTGACTTACCAGGTCGCTCTCCTTGAGCACCTGAAACTTCACGTCATCATCCACGAAGCTGAGCTTCTTCAGACGCTCGGCTCTTTTGGGGTAGCTGTCCTCCGGTCTGAGTACAGTACCTACTATCATCTTTCTGTGGTATCTCGTGACCTTCCTGATGTCACTTATCTTCGGAATATTTGCGTTCATTCTTCTTCCTCCTGCCAGTCCTCTATCTGCCGTATCTGCTCATTTGCCCATACCTCAAGCGGGCTGACGTTTCGCAGCAACAGGGTAAAAAGCCCATGCCCCACAACCAG
>CACWNZ010000184.1 GCA_902762335.1 uncultured Ruminococcus sp.
AAAATGGGTACCTTCTCACAGTATCAGTATCCGCATACCCTTGAGAGATACTGCGAGTGCGCGCGCTTCCTCGGCTTTGCGGGCAAGGACGACAACGAGACCTTTGAAAACTTCATCGCTAAGATCGAGGAGCTCAAGGAAAAATGCGGGATCAAAAAGACGATCGCCGATTACGGCGTTGCCGAAGACGTTTTCCTTGCTTCTCTTGACGAAATGACAGAGCGCGCCTTTGACGACCAGTGCACGGGCGCTAACCCGAGATACCCGCTCATGTCCGAGATAAAGGAAATGTATCTCAAGGCATACTACGGCAAATAATTTTTTATAAGCAAGCGGCAAAGCGTTGTACTGTTTCGTACAGCGCTTTTCTGCAATACGGTGTAAAGTTATGAGTGAATATATATGCAGACTCTGCCCGAGAGAGTGTGGAGCGGTAAGAAACGAACAAGAGGGCAGGGGCTATTGCAGACTCGGTAATCTGCCCAAAATATCACGCTGCGCGCCGCATTATTGGGAGGAGCCCTGTATAAGCGGAACCAAGGGCTCGGGAACGGTCTTTTTCACGGGCTGCGTGCTGAGCTGCGTTTTCTGTCAGAACTACGCTATATCACAGGAGCGCCGCGGCAGAACGGTCACGGTGGAGCAGCTCTCGGAGGAGATAAAGCGCCTCGAGGCTCAGGGCGTGCATAATATAAATCTTGTAAGTCCCACGCCCTATATCGAGAGCATAATACGGTGCTTCGAGCTATACAAGCCGAAGATCCCCGTAGTATATAATACGGGCGGCTACGAAAAGCCCGAGACTCTCCGCCGCCTTGAGGGGATAGTCGATATTTATCTCCCCGATATGAAATATGCCGATGCGGAGCTTGCAAAGCGGCTCTCGTCATGCGCGGACTATCCCAAAAGAGCGCTGAGCGCCATAAAGGAAATGCTCAGACAGACGGGCGCGCCCGTTTTTGACGGTGACGGAATTATGCAGAAGGGTACGATAGTCCGTCACCTGATACTGCCGCAGCACACCAAAAATTCCATTGCCGTGCTTGAGCTTCTCAAAAGGGAATTCGGCAGGGATATTCTCGTCAGTCTTATGGGGCAGTATATACCAATGGGACGAGCCTCGGAATTCAAGGAGCTCGGCAGGCGTATAACCGCAAGGGAATATGATAAGGTCCTCGCAAAATACGAGGAGCTTGATCTTGACGGCTACGTTCAGGAGCTTTCCTCGGCAAGTGAGAGCTTCGTACCCGATTTCAGTGTCTGAACGGAGGGAAAAGGAAAATGACCTTTAACAAATCGAGCGTATTAAGGCTTGTTCTGGAATTCATAGGCGTTTCGCTGGGTGCCGTAGTCGCCGCTTTTGCGATAGAGGAGTTCCTCGTGCCGTGTACGATACTTGACGGCGGCGTTGTAGGAATAGGAATTATCATAAATAACCTCACGGGAGTACCGCTCGGTATATTGACGGTTATCCTGAATACACCGTTTCTTATTGTCGGCACAAGAAAAATGGGAAAGAAATTCATTGTCAAGGCTGTGTGGGCAATGATACTGTTCTCTGCCTTTCTTGAGGTTTTTGCTCCGATGAAAAACGCCACCTCAGACCCTCTGCTTGCCGTTTCCTTCGGCGGAGTCATCTTGGGACTCGGCGTAGGGCTTGTAATAAGATTCGGCGGCTGTCTTGACGGCACCGAAACGGTAGCTATCCTGCTCAACAAGAAATTCAAGCTCCCCGTCGGTCAGACCGTGCTTATATTCAACATTCTCATCTTCACCGCCGTAGGCTTTATCTTCGGCGCCGACAGGGCGATGTACAGTCTGCTGACCTACTTTATCACCTCAAAGGTGCTCGATATAGTAGAATCGGGCATGGAAAAGACCAAGGCGGCTATGATAATAACCAATGATGCGAACGAAATATCCGAGAAGATATACAAACGCCTCGGCAGAACGGTCACTATCATGGAGGGCGAGGGTCTTGTCACGGGCAAAAAGGTCGTGCTTTACTGTGTTCTCACAAGATTCGAGATACATGAGCTCAAGGATATAATCAAGACAGTGGATTCCTCTGCCTTTATAGCTATAAGCGACGTTTCGGAGATAATCGGCAACCACGTTAAAAAGACGGGGCGAATAAAGCACAATGCCGCAGGCGAGCATATAGGTCTTGAGGATACGATCCCTACCGAGCCGGTGCTTCCTGCTCCTTCCGGTCATCAAGACGAATGACCGTGTTTACGCAGACGTCCTCTTCAAGCTCGTATAAAGCTTCAAGCACAAAGCCGTCCGGTTTTTCTTTGACGGTTATTCTCTTATTCAGCACCCTGCCCTTGTTAGTCTGCGAAAGCATAAAAAGCTCATACAGGGCAAGCTTGCCCTTCAACAGCTCTTCAGCCTGTGGAAGCTTCAGCTCCACGGGCTTTTTTATATAGCTGCGGTGCTTTTCGCAGGTGAAATACAGCGGCAGTCCGTGCCCTAGCAGAGAAAGCTGCCTTCTGTCGGTATCGACCGTACGCTCGCCGTACAGAGCCTGCCTCGCTGCTGCGGGCAGACAAAGTCCGAATAGGGAAACGTCCTTCTTTTCGGCTTCACGGTCGGGCTCGTATTCATAAACGGTTTTCGGCAGCTCTATCTTTACGCTTCTTACCGTTTTCGCATAGACACAGGCGCGTGAATTGGCAAGCACGGAGGTGCCGTTTGTGTATTCCATAACCCCGCTGACGAGCAGCTGTCCCCGTCTTATGCCGTCGCCCGCCCTGACCTCAGCCGTTCCGTTGTATACGTTCACTCTTGTGACGGTCCCGTCCGCAGCAGATACCATGTTGCTGAGTATTATGCCCTCTCTTTTTTTCGTTCCGTACGAAAGATTAGGGCTGATATTCACCTCTGCATCGGTACCGGAAATATTTATAGTCATCCAGCTTATTCTTTTGTCGCCCGCGCACAGACTGTCCGTTATGCTGTCAACGTTTATGCTTTTTGCCCATGCGCCCTCGTACAGTCCGTATTCTCTTAGGGTGGCTCTCATCTCATATTCGTTTATCGTATCGGGCAGTCTGAGAGTTATATTCCATATAAAGCCCGATGCGTAAAACCAAAGACCGAGGCTGATGATAAGCCCCGCCAGAAGTCCGCATCTTGTCCTGTGTTTTTTCAGCATGACGGGCAGTCCGCTTTTCTTTTCAATAACGAGTCTGTGACCGTTTTTCTTAGCGGCGTCCTCAAGTCTGCGAAGATCGGTCAGTCTTGCGCAGCCCGTAATGCGTTCGCCCTCACCGCGCAGACCCCATAGGTTTATGCCGTTTTTTGCACAAAGATTTATAAACCTCTCGGGAAATCTTCCCTCAACCGCAAAGCTTATGCGCCCGATGAGCCATCTCAGTATGCTCACAACTATCATCGTGACACCTCAGACTATATATTCTATCGCCGTGATAAAGCCGTTTATCACCGTATCGCTTTCCGTCATGCTTATGATATGCAGACCCCTGCCGCGCAGGGCGACGACGTATTTGCCGCCGTTTATCCTGATAGAGCTCTCACTGTATTCGAGTATGCCTCTGCCGCCCTCGAATATCACCTCTCTGTTGCCGCTTATCTCCATGTGTACCGCGCCTACGCGCGCTCCTAATACGGTGCCGTCCCCGTTTTTTCGCCCACCCTTTTTTATCATGGCATCACCCCGTTTATGCTATTTTATGCGGCTGCAAATATAAAAATCACAGCCGTCATATCCTGTATCGGGTGATATTATGCTTCTGCGGGGTCAGCTGCTTTAGCCGTAATTCTGTCGCTTTCGGCAGTTTTACTGCTTGCTTATTCAAGGCACGCTGCCGAGGGAATATCAAAGGGACTTGCCTGTTCCGCTCAGCTTCTTATACCCTCGCTGTTCCCGTTTATGCTGCTGTCATCTTTTATTATAAGATCGGGAGTATCGGATACTATCGGAAGGGCGCTGTCCTTTTTCACGACAAGGCTGTTCAGACTTCCAAAGGAAGCCTCGTCTGCGGTGATACTCAGCTTCATCGGCGGATTTCCCGTTGGAGCGGGCTGTGTAAGGGCTCTTTACGACAGAGGAAAGCTCACTCAGTCTCAGGCTGAACAGATGATGACCTTCTGTGTCTGCTCGGGACCCGCCTTCCTCATAACGGGCGTGGGTGTTCTTATGCTTGATAACGCGGGCGCGGGCGTGCTGCTCTATGTGTCGCAGCTCATTTCGGGGCTCGCGCTCGGGATCATCGCGGGCAGGCTTTACGGGATAAAATCTCCATCGGATCAGAACGTGACGGATAAG
Organism: uncultured Ruminococcus sp.; assembly: GCA_902762335.1. GTDB lineage: Bacteria > Bacillota > Clostridia > Oscillospirales > Acutalibacteraceae > UBA1213. The sequence continues at coordinate 4,295 of CACWNZ010000184.1, forward strand.
CCGATGCTGCCGAAGCAGAGCTTATCCGATGCCTTTGTGCTCTCCTGCGGAGATGCCTCGCGCTCAATATTGGGTCTTACGGCTATGGTAGCGGCTTTTTCTATGCTCATATCAGTTTTTGAGGGAGCGGGTATAGCGGGAGCGCTGACTGAGCTTCTGAAGCTCAGCGGCGCCGATCCCGTTATTGCCGACAAGCTTTTTCTGATGCTGACCGAGGTAACGGGAGCCTGCCGTGAAATATCGCAGAGCGGCTGTCCGCTGTGGCTGCTGTCGGCAGCGGCAGGCTTCGGCGGTCTGTGTGTGCATTTTCAGATATTCTCCGTACTCGGCGATATAAAAATAAGAAAAAGCAGGTTTTTCCTGTTCCGCGCGGGTAACGCTTTGCTGTCCT
>CACWNZ010000185.1 GCA_902762335.1 uncultured Ruminococcus sp.
GCGGGCTTCACAGGAGAGGCAATAAAAGAGGGACTTGTCGATATGGGGATAAACGCCGACTTCATCACCCTGAAGGAGGGTGTATCGAGAATAAACGTAAAGATCAAGGCGGCGGAGGAAACCGAGATAAACTGTCAGGGACCTCATATCAGCGAAGAGGAATTCTCTATGCTTCTCGATAAAACAGACAAGATACAGGACGGCGACACTATAGTGCTTGCGGGCAGCATACCCAAGACCCTCGGGTCGGACGCTTATGTCAGGATACTCTCAAGGCTAAAGGGCAGGGACGTGCGGATAGTGGTAGATGCCACAAAAAAGCTGCTCACCGACTGTCTTAAGTTCAAGCCGTTCCTTATAAAGCCCAACAGACAGGAGCTATCGGAGATCTTCATGAAGGAGATGAACAGCGAGAAGGATATTATCGACTGCGCCGGGCGCTAAAAATGTTGTGATATCCCTCGGCTCTGATGGCGCCATGCTGATAGATGCCGATGGAAAGCTGCATAAGACCGGCATAGTCAAGGAAAAGATCATAAACACCGTCGGCTCGGGCGATTCCATGGTAGCGGGCTTTATTGCGGGATATATCCGCACGGGCAGCTATGATGAGGCACTCATGCTCGGCACGGCGTGCGGCAATGCAACGGCTTTTTCGCCGGGACTTGCAAAAATGGATAAAATAGTCGAGATGCTTGCAAAGCTTAGGAATATGAAGGGCTGAGCAGGCACGGAAATAAAATAATGAACTATCGGGGGAACAGATATGGCACTTCTTGTATGTAAATTGTGCAGCGCACCCCTTGAGGTGACTGAGGATCAGACCCTTGCACGCTGCTCGTACTGCGGTGCAGTATATACCATGCCGCTTGATGATTTTTCGGAGGAGACAGTCGCCGCAAAGGCGGAGCTTCTTATGAAAAGGGCAAGAATGTTTCTTGAGGACGGGCTTTTCAACTCGGCGGGCGAATACTTCGAAAAGACCCTCGACGTAATACCCTCGCTCGGAGAGGCTTATCTCGGCAAGGGACTCTCGGAACTGGGAGTAAGGACTATACCCGAGCTTGTAAAGCTGAGAAGAGAGGCGCGCAGGAACTACTACATAAAAAAGGCTCTCGTCTTCTGTAAGGAGCCCATGCTCAGCGCGCTCAAGGAGGCTCTCGGTCTCAGGGGCAGGAGCCTCGACAAGGACGCAGCCGCGAATAAATGGAGAATCAAGACGGCAGCCGTCCGCAAGGAATTCGTACAGGAGATAAGGAGACATCTTACAAAGGACAGCCCCGGATATGACACCGAGCTGCGTGAAATAGAGGGAAAATACGCTCCCAAAACGGCGTCGATAAGGCGGCTCATACATGAATGCGACGAGCAGATAGCCGCAGGCAAGGACGTGGATCTTTCCGCTGTGACGATAAATGATCTTGAAACGGCCGCCGATAAGGTGGAAGCCGTAAACCTTGAAAAGTCGAAGTATCTCAGAGAACTGCTTGCCATAGACGACAGGCGCAGCACCGAGATAGCCGCGCTTAAAAAGAAATATCCCCACAGAAAGGATAGGATAGGTCTTGACGAATACCTTGCCGTTGCAAGGGACTATCCTATCCCGCCCATGTATGCGGAGACCACAAGGGGGATTATCGACAGGGTATACGACTATATCCTCGGCAGCTATGAATTCAGGACGAAGGACGAGATAGTATCGTATTTCGGCGAAAAGGGCGTCAACGCCAAAAGGACCGAGGCGGCTCTCAACAAGCTTTTGTACGACAGAAGGATATTTGAAATGGAGGTAGGCGGCATAAACGGCTACGCCTGCGCCGATCTTATCGGCGTAGAGGTGGACTGATCTTCGGATCATAGGTTATTTACGGGTGCAGATATGCATAATTATTTTTGTGCATATTTACACCCTTTTTCTTATGTGATATAATGACAGAAACAACAACCGAAAATACGGGAGGCGATGCGCTTGCTTACAATAAAGGGAATAAATAAAAAATACGTAACGGGTGAGCTTACTCAGGTGGCGCTCAATGACGTTAGCCTGAATTTCAGGGACAGCGAATTCGTTGCTGTTCTCGGGCCAAGCGGCTCGGGAAAGACCACCCTGCTCAATGTTATAGGCGGACTTGACCGCTACGACAGCGGCGACCTTATCATAAACGGCATTTCTACAAAAAAGTATAAGGACAGGGATTGGGATTCCTACCGCAACCATACCATAGGCTTCGTTTTTCAGAGCTATAACCTCATTTCTCATCAGACAGTGCTGTCTAACGTGGAGCTTGCCCTCACTATTTCGGGCATATCCCGTTCCGAAAGAAGAAAGCGCGCAAAGGAGGCCCTCGAAAAGGTCGGGCTCGGCGACCAGCTCCATAAAAGACCAAACCAGATGTCGGGCGGTCAGATGCAGAGGGTGGCTATTGCAAGAGCACTCGTCAACGATCCCGATATTCTTCTTGCGGACGAGCCTACGGGCGCCCTTGATTCCGAGACCGGCGTTCAGGTAATGGATCTTCTCAACGAGGTGGCTAAGGACAGGCTCGTCATAATGGTAACGCATAATCCCGAGCTTGCCGATAAGTACGCCACAAGGATAGTGAGGCTCAGTGACGGAAAAATAGTAGGCGACAGCGACCCCTTCGACCCCGAAAAGGACTCTCAGCCCGAGCCGGAGCATAAGAATATGGGCAGGTCGTCAATGTCCTTCCTCACGTCGCTTTCGCTCAGCTTCAATAACCTTCGCACCAAAAAGGGCAGAACTATCCTCACTTCCTTCGCGGGCTCCATAGGCATAATCGGCATAGCGCTCATACAGGCGCTCTCTGCGGGCGTTAATCAGTATATCACCGATATACAGCGGGATACCATGTCGTCCTATCCCATAACGATAGACGCCGAGACGATAGACCTCAAGAGCATGATGAATATTGACGACCCCGAAAGGGACTATACCGTCGACCACGAGCTTGACGCGGTATATTCAAACCCGAGACGAATGCAGATGCTCGTGGATATGTCCACCACCGTTACGCAGAACAACCTCACCGAGTTCAAGAAGTACCTCGATAACAAGGACAGCGAGATACACAAATACGTCGGACAGAACGGCATAGTCTATTCCTACGCGACTAAGTTCTCCATGTTCACCTATGACGACAACAATTATTTGGTGAATGCTGACGGCACCACCCTAATAGATGACGAGCTTGCAAATACCGAGGTGGGCATGATGATGTCCTACGGCAGCACCGAGACGTTTTCGTCCTCGCCGGCTACGACTATGTTCGGCGGCACGTCCGTGTTCTCGCAGCTCATTCCGCAGGCAAACGGCAGGGGGATAAGCTCAGCCATAAAAGACAACTATGACGTGGTATACGGCTCTCTGCCGACGAGGTATGACGAAATGGTGCTTGTTCTCGATAAGAACAACGAGGTCCCCGTGCTTGCGCTGTATAAGCTGGGTCTGCTGCCCACCGAGGACTACCGGAGCCTGCTCAAGAGCATTGACAGAAGCGAGGAAATGACCATAAAGACGGCAAAGCTGGATTTTGCCGACGTCTGCGCAAGGGATTATTATATCATTCCCGCCTGCGACCTTTACGAAAAGAACGCCGGCGGCGCCTATGACGATATATCCAAGGATACTCTCAGGATAGAAAAAAAGCTCGATAAGGCAATAAAGCTCAGGATCTCGGGCATAATAAAGCCCAAGGCGGACAGCGAAAAGCTGTTTGTAAATTCGTCCCTTGCCTATACTAAGGAGCTTACCGACTATATAATAGGCTATACCGACGACAGCGAGATAGTAAAGGCGCAGAAGACCGATCCCGACAAAAGCGTTATCACGGGCATACCCTTCAAGGCGAATACCGATGATGAAAAAGCCGAATGCGCAAGGCTTTATCTCAGCTCCCTCAAGACGAGCGAAAAGGCAATGCTCATCAAGATGATCTATTCCTCGCTCGAAAAGGCGTATCAGGGCGGCGCTTCAGCCCCCTCACAGCAGACCGCTCCCGCTCAGCAGGGA
>CACWNZ010000186.1:0-3629 GCA_902762335.1 uncultured Ruminococcus sp.
TTGCAGTATTAGTATTAAAATATTATATAAGAACAGATCGTGCGGGAAACCGTATGCCGTGTCCCGCACGGGTATTGAGATCTATAAAATACACAGGAGGGATAAGCCATGAAAAAAGCAAGCGCACTATTGTTGGCAGCGCTGCTGTCGGTTTCGGTCATTTCGGCATGTAAACCTGAAACACGGCAGGAGAGCAGTCAGCAAAGCCCGGCAATATCGGATCAGAGTACACCTGAGGATGACGGCAGAATCATTGAAGCGTTTTACACAAACTTCCTGAAGCTTGCGGAAATACCGCGCCCATCGCATCACGAAGAGAAGATCAGCCAATTCTTTTTTGAATGGGCTAAGGAAAAGGGTTACTCGCCCGTTAAGGACAAAAACATGAACGTTATGTTTGACGTTCCTGCGACCTCCGGCAAGGAGGGGCTTCCCCTTGTATCGCTGCAGGTACATATGGATATGGTGGCTGTAGGTTAGGATGGATCGGAATACGATCCGCTGAACGATCCTATCAGGGTGATACGCGATGATGAATCAGGAACGATCACGGCGGACGGCACCTCTCTCGGCGCTGATGACGGAGCAGGCGCAGCAATGATAATGACGCTGCTCGAAAGCGGTGACGAACACGGTCCCTTAAGGATGATAATCACCTCCAACGAGGAGGACGGAATGACCGGCACTTTGAACATGGATCCCGAATGGGTTAGCGCGCCAAAATATATGATAAACATTGACAGCGAGGATTCCAACGGTCTGATAGTCAGCACAGCGTCCGGCGACGTTTTTTCCGGCGCCAAAGAAACGAAAGCTGCAGTTCCAAAGGGGAATACGGCGCTTTCCGTCCGTATTTCCGGTCTGAAAGGCGGTCACTCGGGCATTGAGATAGACAAGGGCAGATGTAACGGCATCATTGCGCTTGCGTCCTTCCTTAAGGAGCTGTCCGAACAGAATATCGCCTTTGAGCTTGCGTCCCTTGAAGGCGGCAGCGCGCCAAACGCGATACCTGACAGCGCAGCCTGCGTAATAGTGACCGATAAGGGCAGCAAGGAAACCATCGCATCATTGGCAAAGAGTTATCTTGCCAAGCTCAATGAGGCTTATAAGGATATTGAGGATAATATCGGATTCACCGTTTCAGAAACGGATATGCCGTCATCGGTCGTATCGGCAGATAACAAAGATGACGCCCTGAGGCTTATCACGAATATCGTCAACGGAGTCAGAACCATGTCTCCCGATAAAGAGGGACTTGTAGAAAGCTCGTCAAATCTGGGACTGTTCTCACTGAATGATAAGGGCAGTTCCTTTACAGCCAACGTGAGAAGCTCCGTGGCGGAAAAAAGAACGGAACTGCTTGACAGTCATACGTCTCTTGCAAAGGACTGCGGATATACTTTTGAGACGCAGAAGACCGCAGACCCCTGGCCTTATGATCCCGACAACAAGCTTATGGATATTGCCGCAAGGGTCTATAAGGAGCAGAACGGCGCCGAGCCGGAGATCATCGCTCTTCATGCGGGTCTGGAATGCGGCAGCTACGCCGTATATAATTCCGACCTTATGATGATAAGCATCGGTCCCGATATCCGTGACGTTCACTCTCCGCAGGAAACTCTGACACTCAGCTCCGTTCCAAAGACGTATAAGCTGCTGAAAGGGATACTTCTCAGCGTAGAATGATCTTAGTAAGCCGTACCCCTTAGCGGCGTGCCAAGCATTGTCAAAAAATGACCTAAGCGCGGACGTAAAGACAGGATAGATCAAGACCTCCGATAAGGTGTTTCCGCACGCGCCTTATCGGAGGTCGTTTTTTCTTTGGGACAGTCCCCGCAGTCTTTACGGATCTGACCTGTCACAGGGATAGTTTTACTTCTTTTTTATTTTTCCTGACAGGCTCCTGCTGTCAGCCGAATCGCTCTCATCCTTCCATACTACGATCATCAGAGCTAAGGAAAATACTGCAGCCGCAGTAACCGTTCCTGTCAGAAGGAAGGTCATATCGCCCGTAGAAACAGGCTGATCCTCGGACGAATGCGATCCTTCAACCGGGTCGGAGCTTTCGGGTACAGGCTCTGTACTCCCTTCATCAGAGGGCGGCTTTATCCTTGCAATGACCTGCGTTCTTCCGCCGTGATCGTTCTGTGCGGCGGCATTCAGTGATACAAGCACAAAAACGGACGTCAGAACGAAAAACAGACACAAGCCGCATATTATTCTTTTTTTCATTGTCTGAGTCCTTTTTCAGACCTGCCTTACGAATTCTCTATAGTGCTGTAGAAAAGCATATAGCCGCTGTAGTCGCCTGCTATATCAAGAATGTCCCTTCCGTAAAGCTGTGACTGATTGATAGAAAGTGTGCCGCTCATTTCCTGACCTTCAAAGTAGAAGTCGCAAAGGAAAAAGCCCTTTGTTTTTGTCATGGATCCGGCGTTAAGATTCGATATTGTTCCTATATCCTCCGGGTTGACGACCTTATCGTAAACGTCGTACTGGAATTTTATATCAGAGTTCTCCTTGTTTGCAATATAGAATCTCACATCATCACCGTTAGGCTTAGCGTTCTGATCCTTTACGTATACGGAGATCTGCTGTGTTCCGGGGTTAAAGTTATCGCCGGTCAGCTTATTAAGCCTGAGCGAGTAGTTAACGGTCTTGTAGCTGTCGGTGTTGGTGGTGGGCTGGGTAAGCTCTCCAAAGTCTATAACGTCCGGGATCTTGATCTCGTAGGTTATGCCTTCGGGAACGCTTCCTTTGATCGTTGCGATTACCTCGGTCTTTCCGTCCGGATCATCCTGAGTAAGGGTTGCCGCAGATACGCTAACGACTGCTGCCGAGATCATGGCAGCGGACAGTGCGAGAGTGATAAGCTTCTTGGTTTTCATGGTATTATCTTCCTTTCATTTATTTATCAAGGCGTGCGCCTTAATTTACATGGAGTCTGAACGCCGATATCGCGGCATTCAGGGGCGTGTGCTCATCATCGAGCAGAACGCACTGATAATAGACCTCCGCATTATATTCTCCCTTTGAGAGGGTCCGGTTCAGCGGGATCTCTTCAAGACCCTGACCGGGTCTGAGGACGGGGGACTCATAAAGAACAGTACCGTCCTCAAGACGCACGGTCGCAATTAGACCAACTTTATTTTCCGGCGGGTTGCCTACTCTCAGCACAAGGCTCATATCGCCTTCGTTCATAGATGCTGAGGAATAGCCTGGTATGCTTGTTCCGCTTTTTGCCTGTGATGAGCCGTCGGGTTCATCACTGATGCCGTCGTCCCAGCCGTCGGTTATCCTTCCGACAACACCCTTGGACTTTTCCGCTGCAGGCTTTTGCTGACCCGACGTAAGATATACCACATATCCCGTAATGCCACCGATTATGATAGCTGCAAGCAGAACAAGCACTATCATTACGGGGGTGTTGCGCTTTGCTTTTTTATCCACGGCTCTTTTTTCTCCTTGCAAAAACTATTACCGCTGCGCTGAGTATCAGTGCCGTAAATACGGTACACGCTGCCGTGCTGTCGCCGGTGGGTACGCTGTCGTTGTTTAAGTCACCGATGCTGCTGTCGGGCTTTGTGCTGCTGTCGTCTTGCTTTGTGTCAGAGCCCGAGGAGGTGGTT
>CACWNZ010000186.1:3695-4978 GCA_902762335.1 uncultured Ruminococcus sp.
GTGGTTTTTACTATAGCAAAGGGAACAGGAGAAGCGATCTCAAAGGCGACCTCGCCGGAACTGATCCTTTCGGGCTCTATTATCTGTACCGAGCCGTCGCTGCTCAGTACCGCCACGGAAACGTTATCCTCTTCGACGGGTACGGAGACCGTAACTCCCGAGCACCAATATTCCGCAGGAATATATACGCCGTTGCCGTCATCACAGGATACCCCGTATGCTGCTGTGATCTCAAGACCGGAGGAATCGCCCGCCGCTTCTTCGAGAGCCTCGTCTATCGCTTCAAAGACCTCGTCGTTTCTGCTCAGAGAGCTGCAGCTTACACTGAGGGAATCGTGCATCATGCCCTTCATTCTTATACCGTTTGAAAGAGCAAGGTCCCTGTTCTTGAGGAAGTTTCCGAGAATGATCGGGTACTTGGAGTTGAGATAGGTGCCGTTTACGGACTTCTGCGCCCACTGTACGCTGTCGTCAGTGACCGAGTTGAGCTTGTCGGCAAAGGAAGGCAGAAGCATATCGGTATTCTTCATCACCGTAATGCCGCCCGCGGGGTAGACGCTTGAGCCGCTTCCTATATCGGTAACGCTGCCTACGTTGTGGCAGAATACGTTGCTGATGTCCTCAGAATTATTTACCACGGCTACCATCGCGAGATCGGTGGGGCTTGCCTGGCTTGAGCTGCCCGAGGGTCTGCCCGAATCGTAACAGCTCTTTATCGTGCCGTTGTTCCAACAGGTCAGACCGCCGCAGGCAAGAACGGTCACTGAATCCCTGCCCACGGCTCCGTTGTTTGCGCAGCCGTAGATATAGCCGTTGTTTTCTGCCGTAATGCCGCCGCAGTTTGCGCCGACAACGTGGGAGCCGTTTCTTGTGCCTGTTATCGAGCCGTTGTTTACGGCAGCAATGCCGCCGCTGTATGTGCCGCCTCTGATATAGGAATTGTACTGGTCGAGGCGGAGCTTCTTGCCGTTTTTGCCGTAGATCACTACGGACGAATCAAGATTGATACCGCTCAGACAGTGGTCGATCGTGCCGTTGTTTACGGCAGCAATGCCGCCCGCATATTCGCTGTTATTTGCAAAATCGCAGTCTATCACCGCAAGATCCTTTACCGTTCCGTTTTCTCCGATATAGCCGAACAGACCGCCGTAGTCCTCTATATTTACGTTGAGTCCGACAATGCCGTAGCCCTTTCCGTCGAAGGTGCCTTCAAAGGGAGCCTCAGAGGAGCCGATAGCTACAGTCCATTTGCTGTCATCGGGTGCAAGAATGTTGTTTTCGAG
>CACWNZ010000187.1 GCA_902762335.1 uncultured Ruminococcus sp.
CAGCGAGAGAGGAATAGGACTTAATACCGCAGTAGTTCTCAGCGGTACGGAAAAGCGTTCTCTCAATACCGTCAATGCATACAGCTATTGGCAGACCCGCTGGGGCGCAAAGCCTGAAAATGCTGACAATTACTATTTCGTTGTATGGGAAATAAAAACCTACGTCGGTTACTGTACTCAGCCCTTTGATATAACTATTGACGATTATCTTACACAGGGCGAGGGTGAGCCGGTAGCATACAGGTTTTCCGGAGAATCCGAGTTTACTGCGGATAATGCCCGCTATAATATCCGCAATGATAATTACAGCAATTCTTATCGTATAGATTACGTAATAACAAAACACCCCAAATCCGTATACAGCCCCCTCAGCTCCTATACCATCAAAAACCGTGAGACCGTTACCCTTCACCCGGTTGACGGTGTTGACGATGATAAGAGCCTCACCGCAGGCGCGGATTTTTATCACTTTACGCCTGCGCCCCTTCCTTTTACAGCTCCGGGAGACTACGTCAATATCGAGAAAAGAGGCAACAGCAATTGGTGGACGCCTTGGCCCGTAGCCGACTACGGACTTCAGGATCTGAAGGACGGCATAGTCGATCATCTCAGCGGCAATATCCGTTTCTGGGTCGGTACCTCAACGTATCTGTACTCTTATACCCGCACACCCGATACGGATCCTCAGAACATTGAAAACTACGGAAAAAGAAAGGTCAACGTAACATTTACCGACGAGCTTCTTTATCTGAATGACAATATAAAGATAACCGACGGCAAGGCTGTTATCGGCGCCGATGAGCGTCTCCTTACCTATGAGGATATAGAGCTTGAATATATCACTTATTCCGTCGGCATGAAGGACGGTGAAAGAGACGAGGTACACAATACTATCGTGGGAACGACCGTTACCTATCAGCCGGATGATATTCTTACCTTCTACGGAAAATTCAACGGCGGAGATTGGGTGCAGATCGGTCAGTACGACCTTTACCGCGGAAGAACGATCAATATCGACAGCAATTACGTCGAAAGAATGACGTCCTCGGAGGTCGTTTTCAAGAGAGGCTGTACGGCTTACAGGATAACGGCTTCCAACGCGCACTATTCCACCGAGATCAGCTCCTCTCCTTATTACAGGATAAATAATTCCGATTACGTGCTTGCTCAGAGCGAAGGCATCAACAAGATAAAGCTTACCGATATTTCCAACCTCACTGTCACTGACGACAGCGGCAGCGTGGTCTACGACAGGGATTCAATGGCGCACGACTACATCTTAGGCGTGCAGAAGGAATCCAAGATCGCAAAGGACGTAGCCTTTACAACGAGCGATCCGCTCCACAGAGAAGCCACCATAGGCTGGAGAGTCTATATAAACGAGCATTATATGACCAATGACGGCATAGTGTACGTGCCTCAGGAGGAGGGCGTATTCTATGATCTTCTTCCGATAGGAACTATGATAGACCTGAATTCCGTCACCATTGGCATAGACTATTCCGATGATCTCAGGTCGATAACCTATCTTGATGATAACGATTTTGAGGTATCAAAAACCGACAATTACAAAAATACGGGACGTACCCTGCTGATCGTAAGGATAAAAACGCAGTTCAGCAAAGCAATGCTTCTGTATAATACGTTGTATACCTGGGACGCATCTATGGACTACGGTACAAATCTGCTTAATACCATAGCGTATGAAACGGGTAACGACAGATTGGGCGGCGGCTATCCTGATAACGGCGGCGAGATAGGCGATAAGGATGTTATGTCCGGACTTGACCCCGACAGAAGCGGAAACCTGTTTATCTACGAGCAGAAGCGCCACTCTGTACGCTTCCTTGTTTCTACAAGAACAGGTCTTACCAAGTCGGTCAATGATTCAAAGACCACGGATTTTTCCGACGAAGCCTACGTAAGACAGTCGTCCGAATATGTTTATCAGCTGCGATACAGCACCAACGCCAACTCAAGAGCCAAAAATATCGTGATCTACGATTCACTTGAGAATTATTCCGATGACGAGGTAAGCAGCGACTGGCACGGCAAGCTGCTTAAGGATAGTACGAGAGATCCTGTTGAGATAGAACAGCCCGAGGGTAAGGGTATCGTTCCGGTAATATATTACTCCGACGTTGAAAACCTTAATATTGAAAGATATCACAACGTGGACAGTGATAGGATAAACAATAAAAAGGTATGGAAGACCGAGGAGGAATTCGGTGACGTTACCCGGGCAAGGGCTGTAGCTATAGATCTGAGAAAGGACGAGGACGGCAACGACTATGTACTCAACAAAAAGTCGTCTATAGTAGTCAAGCTGCATATGCTCTCGCCCGATGAGGATACTACAGGCAAGGAGGATCCGATCGCCTGCAACAACGTATATCTTTATGACACTGTCATTGATATAAATAATATCGAAAGACCCTATGATATACACCATGATTTTACTAAGGTCCACTTCAAGATAATGGGCGATGTGCGTATACATAAGGTGGATTCGAGCAATAATACTGTAGATGTAAAGGGTATCTCCTTTAAGCTTACGGGTAAGTCTGCTTACAACACCGTATACGGAGACGATAATATCCGTACCACAGACAAGTATGGCAGACTCACGTTCACGGATATTGAAAAGGGAAGCTATACTCTGTCCGAATGCACAGGCTCTCCCGATTATCTGCCGATAGGTTATGATATCCCTGTTGAGATAGATGAGCAGGGCAGGACAAGAATAAACGGTGTTCTGCAGGACGACGGTGAGTATTACGACGTATCCAACGAACCGAGAGTCCATGCCGACGTAGAATTCTACAAGCGTGACCTGCTCAGTACCGAAAAGGTGATACCGGGAACGCAGTTTATTCTTCAGGGTACCTCATATTACTACTCTGACAAAGTTGATGAGGTTATTTTCACTCGGACCGCCGATGAAAACGGAAGGGTATTATTTGAAAACATTGAATGGGGCAGCTATACCCTTAAGGAGATAGACACCCCTGCTGAATATGCCCTCAGCAAGACCGTATATAATGTCAGAGTGGACAAAGACGGTCACGCATTTATTGAGGTCAGCAAAACGGAGGGAGACGGCGACGAGAACTCGCTGAAAAAGGCAAACGGCATTTACAGTATTTATAACGAGCCGCTCCATTCCTTTACGATACAGAAGGAAAGCTCCACAACGGGCAACCCCGTAAGGGCTGTGTTCCGTCTTACAAATCAATCTACGGGCGTATATGTTGAAAAGACAACACAGAGCAACGGACAGCTCATATTTGACGAGCTTTTCTCGGGTGAGTATTGGCTTGAGGAAACAGAGGTGCTTGACGAGAATTACAACTTAGACGACACCCAATACTTTGTATCTATCGATAAGCACGGCAACGTACAGATCGACGGGCTCAGCCAAAACGACGAGGGCAGGTTTGTCATTACCAACAGCCCTGACGGCACAGTTACGGTAATTAAAAGGTGGGATGACAACGAAACTACAGATAGCCGTCTTGAAAAGGGCATAGTACCCGTTATACACATAAGCTCCGACGTCTCGGAAAATGCGGCATATTTTGATGCAAACCTTAATGCCGTAAAGGCAAAGGGCTCGTTGAAGAG
>CACWNZ010000188.1 GCA_902762335.1 uncultured Ruminococcus sp.
CGGCACCTCCCGGTATTTCGGAATATTTTAGCCTCCCTCAAAAAAAGGCACAAAAAAATAACCTCTGATGAGGTAAATATACTATACCACATCAGAGGCTGTTTGTCAAGAACAAAAAACGGCGTTTTATTGTTTTTATTTATTTCTGCGGTCATTCATGGCGTTAAGTGTCTCCGCCATGAATTTCTTGGGCTTTTTGGGCTTTTCGGGCTTGAGCTTTTTTCCCCTGAGATTACGGGATGCATCCGCTATTTTTCTGAGTTCCTTCTTGCAGGTCGAGGTAAGCTTCTTATACTTCTCATCGTCGTCTATGCTGTTGAGAAGTATATAGGTGATTATGCCCTTTACGTCAAGGTCGCCCGCGTCGTAGAGATCCGCGAGAGCCTGCGAGAGCTTTTCAAGGTTCCTGTCGCCCTGCTTCTGAACGTACTCCCTGAATTTAGGAGCTATCTTCTCATCGGCAAAGGTTATCCCCCTGAAGCTCTCGTAGTGAGCCTTCTCGAACGCCACGTCGTCGCGAAGCTCGGGCATGAAGGCTATCATTCTGTTTGCGAAGAAAAGCGGGTCGCAGTTCTGCTCGCCGTCGCCCCTTGCGGGCTTTTTCTTCTGCTGCACGGCTATCTGCTTGGGACCTCTTATGGTCTCGGCAAAATCATCTCCGATATTCTCCGCCTCTCTTGCCGTGTCGACCTCTTCGTCAAAGAGCCAGGTCGCAACGGTCTTCCATGCATTGTCGGGCTCTCCGTCCTCAACCGAGCAGGAGCGCAGGACTATCCTTTTCTTATCGAAATAATAAACTATGCTGTAGGCAACGTCGCCCGTATAAAGTACCGTCTTTTCATTTTCTGTATCAGCGACGGAATGCTTCTCGTATCCCTTGGAAAGCAAAGCGCCGTCCACCTTGCCGGTAATAATGTCAAGTGCCTTTGAAATTTCCATATTTATCTCTCCGTATCAGCTTTTTTCTTTACAGACACCTTAGTATAACATTTATTTACGGCAATTTCAACTGCATATTTGATAATTTATCGTGCGGCGCGGCATTTATTCAAAAAAGCCCCGCCGTATCACGAGAAGATCTCCTTTACGCTGTCTATCAGCTCGCCCGCCGCCCCCATTGCCTTAGCGGTCTTTTTCTTGTATTTCTTCGTGTCCCCGAGCATTAGCGTACCCGCAAAGCCAACGATCATGCCTGCCGCGAGTCCAGCGCCTATACCCTTGATAACGTTCATAGTATTCTTTGCCATAATATATGACCTCCGTATTACTGAAATAAGTCTGACTATCCTCATATACCTGCCTCTTTTTTCTTCATACGTTTATCATTTGTCGTTTAATGAAAAAAATACGCTTCATTCATAAAAAAAATGCCGTTATTTTTAACAAATATCAAGTGAATTTATTGTCTGAGTTGTATAAGTAACTGTTTTTTTGAAAATATTGGAAAAAAATGCCGTTTTCATTTGACAAACCCGAAAAATGCGGTTATAATCATGATTAAGAACAAACGGCAAATATCTGTTCTTCACACATTTACAATGTATAATTTTTTAGAAACGAGGTAATGTTATTATGGCAACCAAGAATATGGCAACCAAGAAGAAGACAACTGCAGAGACAGAGGTAACCGCTGGAAAGACCGAGACAAAGACCACAAAGGCAGCTAAGGCTCCCAAGGCTAAGGCAACAACCGTTACTGTTGAGTTCCAGTTCCAGGGCAAGAACACTGCTGTAAACGATCTCGTTGAGGCTGTTAAGGCTGCTTACAAGGCAGACGGCAACGAAGACGCTGTTGAGACAGTTGCTCTCTATGTTCAGCCCGAGAACGGCGTAGCTTACTACGTAGTAAACGGCAAGAGCGAGGGTAAGTGCGTTTCTCTCTGATAAACGCCGCATCATTTTAACAGAATAATAAACCAACACTTAGCTCCGGCAAACGCTGCCGGAGCTTTTGTTTTTGTGCTTTTGCACCTGTCTGCCGGGCGGCGCAACGCTCGCGCCGGCGTGAATTTTACTGTCTTTGTGTGCGCCCGGAAGCTATCCTCCAATAGAAATACCGTGTGAATTTTCTTTTTTACAAATATCACTGTTTTTTTGCTTTTTACGGCAAAAAGATTTATTTTGTTATTGATTATGAGCAGCTATTATGATAATATTAATATAAATATTACCTTAAGATATGCATTATTGTATATTTTATATCAAATAGGAGGAAAGCAAATGATCAAGCATATAGTCTTCTGGAAAATCAAAGACAGCGCTGACAAGCAGCAGAATATTGACCGCATGATATCTATGCTGACGGCTCTTGTAGGCAGGATCGACGGTCTTGTGTCCGTTGAAATGGGTCATAACTTCAACCCTTCCTCGGAATATGACGTTGTTCTTTATGCGACGCTGAAAAACAACTCCGCACTCAGGTATTATCAGAATCACCCCGAACACGTCAAGTGCAAGGAATTCATTGCTGAAATAGCCGAAGACCGTGTCTCAGCCGACTATTTTCTGGAGGAAGACATAGTATCATCCAAGCCCGCAAGTGAGGTCCCCGATGCTCCCGAGCTTACTGAGCCCGAGCCCGTTGCCGAAGCTCCCGAAGCGGCAGAAGCTGAAGCCGCCGAGGCTGCTCAGCCCGAAGCGAAAGACGAAGGTCCGGAGATAACGGTAAGCTATCCTCCGAGAAGAATACTTGAGGAATCGCTTTACTATCTGACAAGACCGATGCCCAAGGAGCCAAAGGAAGAGCCGGAATACGAGCAGCCCGTTGCAAGAACCGAGCGTTCCGTTCAGGCTCCCGTGATAACCGTAAGCCGTCCCCCTCTGTGGGAGCCGGAGGTATTTGAGCCCGAGACCGTTGCCGAAGCTCCCGTCGAGGTCGCTCCCGCTTTTGAGGCTCAGCCCGAGACAGTTGCCGAAGCTCCCGACGAGGTTGCTCCCGCTTTTGAGGCTCAGCCCGAGACAGTTGCCGAAGCTCCCGCCGAAGTTGCTCCCGCTTTTGAGGCTCAGCCCGAGACAGTTGCCGAAGCTCCCGCCGAGGTTGCTCCCGCTTTTGAGGCTCAGCCCGAGCCTATGAAATTCGAGGACGTTCCCCCTGCCCCGATGAGGTTTGAGGATATTCCTGCCGCGCCGATGAAGTTTGAAGATACTCCTGCCGCGCCGATGAAGTTTGAAGATATCCCCGCTGCGCCGATGAAGTTTGAAGATATCCCCGCTACGCCGATGAAGTTTGAAGATACTCCCGCTGCAAGTGCTCCTAAAGCTCCCGAGAGAGTCGAGACCGTAAGGGAAAAGAAGTCCCTGTTCGGCAAGAAAAAGCTTGAAGTAGAAGTCACACCGCTTGATCAGGATCCCGATACATGGACCTGCCCGAACTGCGGTAAGATAATGCCCAATTACGTCGGCACCTGCGGCTGCGGTGAGCCCAAGCCCTTTGAGTTTGCTCCCCCCGTGCCGTCAGACAGTGCTCCCGCTCCTATGAAGGCTCCTGCTGCCCCCGCTCCTATGAAGGCTTCCGCTGCTCCCGCTCCGAAAGCACCCGAGAGAGTTGAGACAGTCAAGGAAACAAAGTCCCTGTTCGGCAAGAAGAA
>CACWNZ010000189.1 GCA_902762335.1 uncultured Ruminococcus sp.
TTATAATAAAAATACAGGATGTCATGACAGCCTATATACGAAGGGAGATGATCGAACGATGAAGATAAAGCTGTCCGTCAGCGATGAAAGCTATGAGGAGGTAAGGCAGTTCCTAACGGAAAAGGGCATTGAGCTTGATGACGAGGCAGAATTCGTGCTCGTTCAGAGGGATAAGTTCATCAGCCACTTAGCCGTTCGTGAGCCCGACAGCGGTAAACGGGTGCATTTGTCTGCAGATGAGATAGTATGCATAGAAAGCTACGGTCATGCGGTCGAGGTATACACCGACAGTGAGGTTTACGCCACCTCGGACAGACTGTATCAGCTCTGCTCGGTGCTTGATCCCGAGCGCTTTCTCCGTGTGAACAAATCCGTTATCGTGGCAAAAAACAGGATAAGAAGGATAAAGCCCGCCCTGTCAATGAGGTTTACTCTGATAATGAGCAACGGCAGAAGGGTCGACGTGACCCGCAGCTACTACAACAGCTTCAAAGAAGCATTCGGTCTTTAAGGAGGTATTTTTATGAGCCCCAACACTATTTTTATTTCCGTTATCCTTACGGTCATCATTCTTTGCGCTTTAGCGATTTTTCTGATAATCTATTTTCTGCTCTACAGCAGCAGGCTGAAAAATGCTGTCAAGCAGGGCAGAGCCGACCGCCCCATGCCTGCAATTTCCGTATACGCTATGATGTTTCTGTGCATGGTCTTTCTGGCGGCTTCGGTCTTTACCGTGTCGGGCATTGTAGAATCCGGTCAGCGCCTTGACAAGCTTACCGAACAGATGACAGAGCAGAAGGAAAAGCTTGACGAGATCGTAACCAAAGAGCTCTACACCTACGGTCTCGTATGGGAAGCACGAGAGGACATATCGGCAGGCTCGATGATACGCTATGCTGACTTTTCCTACGGCAGCTATCATTCCGAGGATCACAGCATAGACGTAACTATAAAAACCGCCCCGAGGATCACGGGAGCTAAAGACGTAACGTTTTATTATGAAGGACAGCCCGTTCCGCTTAAATCCGGTAACGGCGGCGAATATACGGGAACGTTCCGAGCGGATATATTCAACAGCCGTACGGAGGGTCTGCTGACGATAGAAACAGAAAAGGTCACACTCAGCGAAATAGTCAGCGTCAATCAGCGCAGCACCGATGCGCCATATCATAAGCTCGTAACGGAGCATATCCCGTCTTTTGTCATTGATACCAACCCGTCAGATACCGACAGCAGCCAGAAAGAACAGGCATACGCCTCGGAGCATACGCTTCAATATCGTAACGACTATCGGATAGTTATCATATCTCCCGAGAAGAACAGCTCCTTTGCGATAGACAAGGCGGAGCTCGTCACCCGCCTGAACGGCAGTATTATTGATAAGCAGGACATAACAGAAAGTCTCCGCAAGGGAACAAAGGACGAAAACGGCAATACCGTTATCCAGTCCGTAAAGGTAGACAGTACAATTAAAAATTGTACCGACAGCGACTTTGCGGAGATACTGTTCAGCATCACCGACAAGGACGGCTATTCCTATCAGGTGCCGCTGTATATGCACGGCAACAAGACCGTCAGCGGCGGACTGACCGACTCCCGCGGACAAATCATCTACATCTATGACAAGGACGGAAACACCCTGTCAGCTCCCGAGGTGAAATAGAGAATAGACAACAGTGAGTAATTATCACTTGGCAACAATTTAAAACTTCACAAACCTCAACTTCTACACCGCGAATACGGCATTTCAGCAGGCACGCCGGCAAGCTGCCGGAGCCGATTTCGCGTTCCACTTCAACGACAACCTCAACTTCTACACCGCGAATACGGGAGCGCAGGCTCTGCGCGCGAACACGGGAGCGCAGGCTCTGCGCGCGGGGGTTGACAAGTGTCGGAAAATGTTGTAGAATGAAGAAAAAGAAAACAGGGGAGCTCGGATACGGGCTGAGAGGAGGTTTTTGACCTCGACCCTTGACCTGATGCGGATAATGCCGGCGTAGGAAGTTTTGAAAAAAGACGATGAAGCACTGCGCCTGTCCGCAGTGCTTTCTTTTTATATTTTAAGGAGGTTTTATCAATGAACGCAAGTGTGGCTATCCAGACGCTGCCCGCAGCAGAAAACGACGAGGAGCTTATCCGCATAGTAGACGAGGTCATCGCCTATATAAAAAGCACGGGGCTCAAATGCTACGTAGGACCCTTTGAAACGGCAATAGAGGGCGACTACGACGAGCTTATGGATATAGTAAAGGAATGTCAGCATATCGCGATAAGAGCAGGCGCGCCCTCGGTGCTTGCCTATATCAAGGTGGATTACCGCCCGGAGGGAGACGTGCTTACCATTGAAAGAAAGGTTACAAAGCACCATCAGTAAGGCACTGCCCCCTGCCGCGGCTATCGTACTGCTCATATTAGTATGGCAGCTTGTGTGCAGTCTCGGGGATGTGCCGAAATATATGCTTCCCTCGCCCGCAGACGTCATAGAAGCCTATAGAAAAGACTGGCAGCTCATGCTCAGTCATTCCCGGGTAACACTGACAGAGACCTTTATAGGTCTTTTCGGCGGCATTGCCGTGGGCTTTATCATGGCGGTGATAATGGACAGGTTCACACTCGTGCGCAAAACGGTATATCCGCTTGTCGTTATCAGTCAGACGATACCGACAATAGCAATTGCGCCGCTGCTCGTATTATGGCTCGGCTATCAGATGCTCCCGAAGATAATCCTCATCATACTTGTGGTGTTCTTCCCTATCACCATAAGCCTGCTTGAGGGCTTTTCGTCGGTGGATAACGACACGGTGCGGCTTATGCGCTCTATGGGCGCCCGCCCGAGACAGATATTCCGCTTCGTCAAGCTGCCCGCCTCACTCGGACAGTTCTTTGCAAGCCTTAAAATTTCGGTATCCTACGCCGTGGTGAGCGCTGTCGTATCGGAATGGATAGGCGGCACCGAGGGGCTCGGCTGCTACATGACCCGTGTGAGAAAGTCTTATTCATCGGATAAGATGTTCGCGGTAATAATCCTCATCTCAATAATAAGCCTGCTGCTTATTTGGCTGACCACGATATTGCAGCGGGTGTGTATGCCTTGGGAAAAAATAAACAGAAAAAGGAGCAATTCAAAATGAAAAAGGCAAAGAAAATAACGGCGCTCATCATGACAGGAGCTCTTGCGCTGAGTATTACGGCAGGCTGCGCAAAGAATAACGACAGCAGTTCTTCAGCGCCCGCAGACAAAAACGGCACTCAGACTGCTGAAAAAACAAAAATATCCTTCGTGCTCGATTGGACACCCAACACGAATCATACGGGTCTTTACGTTGCGCAGGAGAAGGGCTATTTTGCCGACGAAAACCTTGAGGTAGAGATCATTCAGCCGCCCGAGGACGGCGCTGAAATGCTCGTAGGCGCAAACAAGGCGCAGTTCGGCGTATCCTTCCAGGATTCTATGCTTCCCGCAGTCGCAGGCGACAACAAGATGCCGATAGAAGCCGTTGCAGCCGTTGTTCAGCACAACACCTCGGGAATAATCTCTCTCAAGGGCAAGGGCATGGACACACCCAAGGGACTTGAGGGCAAGAAATACGCGACCTGGGATCTCCCGATAGAGAAGGCTACTCTCAAGCAGGTCGTTGAAAAGGACGGCGGCGATTTCGGCAAGGTAGAGCTGATCCCCTCTACCGTGACGGACGAGGTATCGGCGCTCAAGTCAGGCTCGGTAGATGCGATATGGATATTCTACGGCTGGGCAGGAGTTGCCGCCGAGGTCGCAGGACTTGAGACCGACTATTTCGCATTCAAGGACATAGACCCCGTATTCGACTACTACACGCCCGTAATAATCGGCAACACGGATTGGATGAAGGCAAATCCCTATGCGGCTAAGTCATTTCTCTCCGCCATGAAGAAGGGCTATGAATTCGCCGCAGAAAATCCCGACGAGGCAGCGGATATACTTCTCAAATACGCTCCCGAGCTTGATGAGACTCTCGTAAAGGCAAGTCAGAAATATCTCTCAAAGGAATATATTTCCGATGCTTCCCAGTGGGGCTATATAGACGCAAGCCGTTGGAACGCCTTTTATAAATGGATAAGCGACAACAAGCTTTTCGAGGGCGAGCTCCCCGAAAACACGGGCTTTACCAACGATTATATTTTACAGTAATGGCGGTGCTTGAGGTAAAGGGCGTCTCGTTCTCGTACGATAACAAAACGGACGTCCTGAATGATATAAATCTGACCCTGAACGACGGCGAGCTGGTTTGTCTGCTCGGCGTGAGCGGCGGCGGCAAGACTACTCTGTTCAATATAATAGCGGGTCTTAACCGCCCGCAGAAGGGCAGCGTGATTCTTAACGGAGAGGACGTTACGGGCAAAACGGGCAGGATAAGCTATATGCTCCAAAAGGATATGCTTCTGCCCTACCGCACCGTTGTCGATAACGCCGCCCTGCCTCTGATAATAAAGGGCATGAAAAAAAAGGAAGCCCGACTCAGGGCGAGCGAGCTTTTCGCGCAGTTCGGGCTTGATGGTACGCAGAAAAAATACCCGGCAGAGCTTTCGGGCGGCATGAGACAGCGCGCAGCCCTGCTCAGGACTTATCTGTTCTCCGCCGAGGTAGCGCTTCTTGACGAGCCCTTCAGCGCGCTTGATACTCTGACAAAGAGCGATATGCACCGCTGGTATCTTGACATTATGGACAGGATAAAGCTCTCCACCCTGTTTATCACCCACGATATAGACGAGGCGATACTTCTATCCGACAGGATCTATCTTCTCGGCGGCAAGCCCGCTTCACTGACCGACGAGATCGTCATAAAGGAGAAAAAGCCCCGCGCCCGTGACTTTGCTCTTTCGCAAAGCTTCCTTGAATACAAGCGCGAGATAATCTCAAAAATACGCTCATAGCTCTTATCGATAAAACAGCCGTATGCGCGGCTGTTTTTTATTTCGTAAGTCTTGCAAAAAAACCGTACCCGTGATATAATAGTTCCTGCGATGCGGGGAGTTCCCCTTATCGGCGGAGATCAGCTGTTTGCGGGCGTGGTGAAATTGGCAGACACGCAAGATTTAGGTTCTTGTGCCGTATGGTGTGCAGGTTCAAGTCCTGTCGCCCGCAGAAACGCCCCCTCACTTCGTTCGGGGGCTCAATGAATAACGAATAATTTATAATAAAGCTCCGAGGGGCGTTTCTGTATTATTCGTTATTCATTTTTTATCCGCTTATA
>CACWNZ010000190.1 GCA_902762335.1 uncultured Ruminococcus sp.
TGTCAACTTTTCGGTTGACGAGGGCGAGATGGTCGCCGTGATGGGACCGTCCGGCTCCGGCAAATCCACGCTGCTCTACACCGTTTCGGGAATGGACAGAATGACGGCAGGCAAGGTTTTGTTTAACGGAAAGGATATTTCCAAACTGAAGCCAAACGAGCTTGCTGCGCTGCGGCTCGACGAAATGGGCTTTATCTTCCAGCAGATGTATATGCTCAAAAACCTCAGCGTGCTTGACAACATCATTCTCCCTGCCCGCCAGTCAAGGGCAAACAAGCTTTCCGCAAAGGAAAAGCTTGAGCGCGGCAAGGAGCTCATGCGCAAGCTCGGCATAATCGAGACTGCCGATAACGATATAAACGAGGTGTCGGGCGGTCAGCTCCAGAGAGCCTGCATCTGCCGCAGCATGATAAACGATCCGAAGGTGATTTTCGCGGACGAGCCCACGGGCGCTCTCAACCGTCAGAGCTCCAACGAGGTAATGAACGAGCTGTGCAGGATAAACGCCGACGGTACTACTATAATGCTTGTGACCCACGATGCAAAGGTCGCGGCAAAATGCTCAAGGGTGCTTTACATAGTTGACGGAAACATTCAGGGCGAGTATAATAATGAGAGAAAGGACGAGCGCACAAGAGAACGCTCCCTGAATAATTGGCTGCTTGAGCAGGGTTGGTAATAAAAATAAGCGATAGGATATATTACGGCTGTCGGGCAGGGAGATCTCCTTATCAGACAGCCGTTTTTTTCTGTCATACCCGAAAAGAGGTGCATCGGAAATGACCGATATAATTGTAGTAGAGGACAATATCGAAATGGCGGGACTGCTGTGCGATTTTCTTACGGCGGAGGGCTATACAGTCAGACACTGTGCGGATGGCGAGAGCGCTCTGAGAGCCTTTGATGATGAGGGCGCAAAGCTCGTTATCATCGATATAATGCTCCCCGGGCTTGACGGCTTCGGAGTGTGCCGCACTATCCGCGAAAAGGCGAATACGCCGATAATCATAGTCAGCGCAAGAACAGAGAAGGACGACAAGCTGAACGGTCTTATACTCGGCGCCGACGACTACATAGAGAAGCCTTACGATATAGATATACTTCTTGCCAAGATCAAGGGAATTTTCATGCGGCGCTACAAAAGCAGCGTTATATCGGACGGCTTTCTGAAATTAGACAAGGATAAGCGCGCCGCCTTCAAGGGCGATGAACGTCTCGAGTTGACACAGAAGGAATTTGATCTTCTGCTTCTGCTCATGGAGAACACGGGCAAGACCATGAACAAGACCTTCCTGTTCGATAAAATATGGGGCTTTGACAGCTTCTCCGAGCCGCAGACCCTTACCGTGCATATCAAATGGCTGCGGCAGAAGATAGAGGATGACCCCAAAAAGCCCGCCCATATCCTTACGGTATGGGGCGTAGGCTACCGCTATGAGAGGTAGATATGAAAAGCTTTATCAGACTGACAGCCGCAGTTATCGTTCTTCTGGCGGCTATATTCATAGGTGCAAATATCCTGCTCGGTAATGCGCTGAATGACAGCGAAAACCGTCCCTACCGTGTCGAGGCAGAAAGGATAGCCGTGCGTATAGAGAGGGGAGAGCAGTATGAGCTTTCCCGTTATGAATACATCACAAGCGTGGAGCCTATGGATAACGGCTTTATCGAGGGCGGCAGCGATTACCTCGTCAAGGAGATAAACGGCAGGCTCTATCGATTTGACTATACCTACAGGCAGGAGAGCGGGGCTGTGATAACGGCAATGAATATCTGCCTTGCTGTGGCTTCTGCAGCCGTTCTGGCACTGCTTCTGTACGTATATTTCAGTATCGTCCGTCCGTTCCGCAAGATAAGCGGCTACCCTGCCGAGCTTGCCAAGGGTACGCTCACCATACCCCTCAAGGACAGTAAGAACGGCTATTTCGGCAAATTTTTGTGGGGGCTCGACCTTCTCCGCGAAAAGCTTGAGTCTCAGAGAGCCGCAGAGATTGAGCTTCAGAAAAAGAACAAGACTATGGTACTGTCGCTTTCGCATGACATAAAGACCCCTCTTGGTCTGATCGAGCTCAACGCCAAGGCTCTTGAAAAGGGCTTATACAAGGACGAGCAGAAAAAGCTTGACACCGCCCGCAGCATAACCGAAAAATGCGAGGTCATACGCGGCTACGTTGATGATATAGTAAAGACCTCGACCGATGATCTGGTAAGCGCCGAGGTGACGAGCGGCGAATTCTATCTCCTTGAGCTGATACGCAGGATAAAGGCATATTATACCGAGAAGCTTGCCCTGCTCAAGACGGATTTCCATATAGACGGCTTTACCGATATTCTCATCTCGGGCGACTGCGAGCGCGCCGAAGAGGTGCTTCAGAACATAATTGAAAACGCCGTAAAATACGGCAACGGAAAGGCGATCTCCATATCCTTCTCCCGGGAAGAGGACTGTCAGCTCATCCATATCCGCAACAGCGGCTGCACCCTGAGCCCTAATGAACTGCCGCATATATTCGACAGCTTCTGGCGGGGCTCTAACGTCGGCTCCAACAGCGGCAGCGGTTTAGGTCTGTATATCTGCCGTACTCTCATGCGCAGAATGAACGGCGAGGTCTACGCGCAGATCGACGGGGGAGACATGATCGTGAGCGTGGTGTTTCCTATGGCGTAACGCCTGCAAAGAATCCGCACGGCGTTATGCCGTTCCGGATAACTTGATCTTATCCGCCGGTTGCTCCGGGCTTATTTTCCCTGAATGACAATATAGCCGCGCCGCGAATCGGGACCGGCGGCTCGCCGGTGAACGCTGTTTTGCGCGCTTGACAAAGCGGCGATGATAGTATATAATTGTTCATGTAGCCGAATAATATGCCGGCATGTCGGAATTGGCAGACGAGACAGACTCAAAATCTGTTATCCGCAAGGGTGTGTGGGTTCAAGTCCCACCACCGGCATTCAGTTAAATACCGCAACAGGCAGGAAGTTGTTTCTGCCTTGTTGTTGTATAAACGATTATCCTCCGATAAAGGAATAAAAGACATTGTTCCCTTATCGGAAGATAATCTACATTAGAAAACTATCTCCCGAAAGCACACAAGATTATGTTATCCTACAAAAAGGTTCAATGTGCGGTAGCCAACGCAATACAGCGAATTACGGGTTTTTTACTTTCGTTTCCCTACACACCTACTTTGATTTGTGTATTAAACAGGTATTGAAACCTTACCCAGTTTTGAAAGGTATCAATCGTTGCCGACTGGCTCGCAAATGCACGGTGATTAACCGATATTCGTGTGAATATAACTGTTATTCAAAACCTTTGTATGTTCATCTTGTTGCTTGTATTCAATTTTCGATTAAGAGCAAGACACAAAAAGTGCCTTGAAAACTATCTGTGTTTGCTCTTATGTCAGATTATAGTTATTATACACTATACTTTGACATAAAAGCAAATAAAATTGCAAAAAATTAAGTTCTACGTTTCGCAAAGGTACAAAAACATAGAACTTAACAAAATGTATTCTTAAAAGGCTATAACAAGCCTGACAAGACATCAGTAAATTCGTTATCGGTATT
>CACWNZ010000191.1 GCA_902762335.1 uncultured Ruminococcus sp.
GCCAAAGAAATTTATCACGAAGATAATGATATACATAACGATAGAGAGCACCGCGCCTACGCCTATGAAGGGATAGATAGAAGAGAAAATATCGAGCAAAACGAGAATACACGCCGCAAGAACAATTATGTTCTTCACTATCCTTCTCTTGTCAAGAACGAGAGCGAATACAGCTATCATTGGCAGAACGCCGAGAGCGAAGGCGAACAGTCCGCGCAGGAAGGTATCGCCGAGAGAAATAGCCGAGCCGAACGCCTCGCCTATAGAGCCGCCAAGCATCATCTGCAGGGCATTCTGCGAGACGAATACTGAAGCGCAAAGGGCTTTTTGAGCTATGAGCAGGGCTTCGTTAAGCTTTTCAATGCTTTCCTCGGTATATTTATCCTTGTCGAGCTGCTTGCATTCGTCAATGAGCTTTTCAAGCTTATCGGCGTTTATGCCCTCTGCAATATAGTAGCTCCAATTATAGTAGACGGAATCCATACTGCGTATGCCGCCCGAGCTTTTCTGAGCCTGCGAGGTCTGGAGATCGCGCTTGAGCTTTCCTCTTCTTCAGGGGCCTCCTCAAGTCCGTCGAGAGCCTTTTGCAGCTCCTTTTCGCAGGCGTCTATCTCGTCCTGTGTTGCTAAGATGCGGTAAGCGTTTTCCGCATAGGGGGTAACGTCCATATTCTCGGTTATATAAAAGGTGACCTGAAGGAAGGGATAGGTCAGAAGCAGCAGGACTATAAGAAAGCACCATATCATGGTTATTCTTATTATGTGGGTCGGGGTCCTCATCGGCTTCTTTTTCTTCGGTACGTTTATAACAACGACCTTGCGCTTTTCCTTTTTTGCCTTGCCGTCGGTCTTATCGGAGCCTGACGGCGTTACAGAGCCCTCTTCTTCGAGCAGCTCTTCGTCTGTGAGTTTTCTTGCCATGATCTGCTTTATTTCCTTTCAGGGGATCATACGAGATTGAACTTCTCTTTGTAGTTTTCTATAGTCGTCTTGATTATCTTGATAGCCTCTTCCTTGCCCTTTACCTCATCTACGACGGTCTCCTTGTTTTCAAGGGACTTGTATACGGTGAAGAAGTGAGTCATTTCGTCGAAGATATGAGTAGGAAGCTCGGAGATGTCCTTGTACTCGTTGTAGGTAGGATCGTTAAAGGGGATAGCGATTATCTTCTCATCGTTTCTGCCGTTGTCGAGCATGGTTATAACGCCTATAGGATAGCACTGTATGAGCGTGAGGGGGAAGATCTGCTCTGAGCAGAGCACGAGTACGTCAAGGGGATCGAGGTCGTCTGCGTATGTGCGGGGAATAAAGCCGTAGTTTGCGGGATAGTGGGTAGAGGTGTGAAGAATACGGTCAAGCTTGAGAAGACCGCTCTGCTTGTCAAGCTCATATTTTGCCTTGCTGCCCTTGGGTATCTCGATGACTACCATGAAGTTCTCGGGGGTTATTCTTGCGGAATCCATATCATGCCATATATTCTGCATAAAAGTCAGCTCCTTAAAAAAATTGCACTTATATTATAACATAAGCTTTTAGATTTCTCCATAGTTTTACAAAATTTTTCTGAATTTGTTTAAGAGGAATTTTTCATATAAAATCACATTAAGCTGTTGAAAAAAATCGTGTTTGGTGATAATATATTTGTAAAGGTGTACCGAAAAAGCATCTGAAGAAATGTTGTGATAGAATTGGGCAGAAATAAGCTTACAGTGAGTCTTTGCTCGGATATGGGCAGGGTCAGAAGGATCAATCAGGATAATTTCTACGTTCAGGGCAGATATCTTGCCGAGCCGCAGAAAAAGCGCACCGCCTTTTCTCTTGAATGCGACGGCGGTCTTTTTGCCGTAGCGGACGGCATGGGAGGCGAGACTGACGGCGAAAAGGCGTCGTTCATAGCCGTCAGCGAGCTTTCGGCGCTTGGCGGAGAAAAATATCCCTCGCCGAAGGATATTGACCTTGCGGCGGCAAGGGCAAACGAAAAGGTCTGTGAAATGGTGCGCAAAACGGGCAGCAGCTCGGGGACGACCCTTGCCGCGGCAGTAATAAAGGGCAGCAGACTGAGCGTATGCAACATAGGCGACAGCAAGTGCCTGCTTTACCGCAGAGGAAGGCTTACACGGCTGACAAAGGATCATACCGTTACCGCGCAGATGATAGAGGCGGGGCTTATGACCGAGGAGGAGGCGGCAAGAGACAGGCGGAGCCATCAGCTCTTCCAGCACATCGGAATGCCCTCTGACGAAATGAGGATCTCTCTTTATCACAGAGACGGCATAGTCATGGAGCCGGACGATATTCTTGTGATCTGCTCTGACGGCATGACGGACGGGCTGAGTCCGAAGGAGGCTGTATCCGTTATCGGCTCGGTCGAGGACAGGACTGCGCTTGCAGCCGCTCTTGCAGATGCCGCCATTGAGAACGGCAGCTCGGACAACGTTACGGTCATTACCGTATCAAGGCGGCCCCAAAAGCGCTCTGCGCTGAAAGCGTTTCTTATCGTTCTTGCCTGTCTCGGCATAGCTGCGGCAGGTACTGTGAGCGCTCTTTTTGCAGCAGGGATACTAAAGCTCTGACGTTCGTTTTTTTCCGGATATTTGCTCCCTCGTATACCGAGGGGGCATTTTTATGCGCAAAAAAACTGCCGCAGATCTGCTGCGGCAGCTTTGAGAGCTTTTGGGGGAAGATCAGCTTTCCTCTGATGTCTCCTCTGATTTTTCAAGCGATATCTTTTTGGGGGCGGGCTTGCTTGCTTTTGCGTTATTTGAAGCTTTGTTTTTCTTTTGAGCTTTCTTTGCCGAGCCCTTGCCTTCCTTTTCGGCAGCCTTTTTCTTGGACTGATGATTTCTCCACATTACCCACAGGGGAGCTGCTATGCAGAGTGAGGAATAGGAGCCCGAGATAAGACCTATCATCATCGGCAGCGCAAAGCTCACGATAGAGTCGATATTGTAGATGAGCGAAACTACGAGAACGGAGCCGATAGCTATTATCGTTGTGATCGAGGTGCAGATAGTTCTTACCATGCACTGGTTAAGGCTGGTGTTCACTATCTCGCCGATAGGAGTCTTGGGACCGGACTTCTTTCTCAGCTCTCTGATACGGTCGTAGATAACGATAGTGTCGTTGAGTGAGTAGCCGAGTATCATAAGAACGACTGCTATGAAGTTGTCGTTGAGCGGCATACGGAACATCGCAAAAACGAAGTATACGATGATGAGGTCGTGTATAAGTGCGACGACCGCCATAACGCCTGCGGAAAGACCGCCTATCTTTCTGAATCTCAGAGCCACGTAGAAGATCATCAGAACTGCGGCAAGAATAACTGCGGCAAGACACTTGAAGAAGAAGTTCGTACCCTTTGAGGCGTCTACAGAAGAGGACGAAGCCTCCTTGAAGGTGTTGTCGGGATAAGCCTTTTCAAGAGCGTTGGTAATAGCGGTCTTGTCCTCAACGGATACCGCCTTGTTGCCCGTGAACTGAAGGGATACGATCTTGCTGTTGCTGTCCTGCTCACTTTTTGCAAGGTTTTCGCTGTAGCTGTAGCTGACAGTATCGTTCTTCAGGCTCTCGCTTTCACTTATGGTATCGTTTATAGTCTTTTCAATATCCTCAGCCTTGACGTCACCGCTGTAGCTGTACTTTATGATAGTACCGCCCGTGAACTGAATGTCAACTAAGGTGGGGAACACGAAAATGTTGAGAATGAGGCATACAAGCATCAGACCGAGAGAAAAACAGAAGAAGATCTTTGAGTTTTTGGTAAAGTTTATATGGAATGTCTGTCTCATGACGATTTCTTACCTCCATACAATCTTTTATTTCTCAGGAACCTGTAGCCTGAAATTGACTTGAGCATAAGTCTTGAAGCGCCTACGCCCATAATGAAGTTTGCGATAACTCCGACAAGCAGCGTATAGCCGAAGGCATAGATAAGACCCGTTGTGGAAACGCCGAATATCGCCGAGAAGATATTTGCGGGACCGAATACGAGTATAAGGATAACCGCTACTATGATAACGGTGATGTTGCCG
>CACWNZ010000192.1 GCA_902762335.1 uncultured Ruminococcus sp.
CCATGTTTAAGCCTCCCTCTTAGAGGGCGCGGGTCTCCGGTGGAGACCTCTGCGAAGCAGAAGCGCCGACCGAGCCGACAGGCGAGACGGTGGCACGCCATAGGCGTGACGGAGGGAGAGAAGTAAATAATAAAGAATAAAGAATATCGAATAAATAATAATTGCGGTCGGCGGTGCTTTGCACCGCCATTATAGTAAGTTCTTGTAAAAAGACGATTTTCTCAGCGATTCGCTCCCCTTTAGACCGCAGGCGTGACGGGGGGAGGGAGAAGAAAATAATAAAGAATAAAGAATAGCGAATAAATAATGATTGTGGTAAAACCCCTCAGTCACGATTGATTTCCCTGTGTTTTTGAAAATAAGTCTTTTATTTTCCCGAATATGTGCTATAATATATAGGATACAGAAGCTTAAAAGAGGTCGGGGACAGGAAAACCCCGAACAGGAGGAAGTATGGAGTACAGATTGGATATAGGCGCATGGGGAAGCGTGTTCGCCGTGCCGTCAATGCTTGCGGATAAGCATCTCAAGCTTGCGGGCGCAGCGCAGCTCAAGGTCATACTGTGGCTGCTCCGCCATGCGGGAGAGGGCTTTGATACGGCGGATATAGCCGCCGCCCTCAATATGCACGAGGCGGACGTCAGGGACTGTATGCAGTATTGGATAAACGCCGGCTTGGTGGCTGAGAATACGGGCGTTCTTACCCCGCCCGAGCCGGAAGAGCCGCAGTCTGCGGAGCAGACCGGGGATAAGCCCGAAGATATGCAGACCGGGCAGACCGAGGATACCGGAAAGCCGCCCAAAAGACTGCCCGCAAGACCCGATAAGCCCGATCAGAAATATCTCTCGGAGCGCATGAAGACCGACCCCGCAGTGGAGTTCCTTATGAATTCGGCGGACGAGATCTTCGGCAGGCTCACGAGCGTTAACGATAAGGAAACTCTCCTGCTCATACACGAGTACGACGGTCTGCCCGTGGACGTGCTCGTAATGCTCATGCAGTATGCCGCAGGCGAGGGCAAGTGCAATATGAAATATATAGAAAAGCTGGCTATCTCATGGGCGGACGAGGAGATCCTCACGATCGACGCCGCCGAAAAAAAGATACAGGAGCTTACCGACCGCAATAACGCCGCCAAGAAATATCAGCATATCCTTGGACTTGAGGCGCATTCGCCCACAAAAAAGGAAAAGGACTTCGCAGACCTGTGGATAAACAAGCGCAAATTCCCCGACGAGCTTATCCGCGAGGCTTATGAGATATGCATTGACAACAAGGGCAAGTTCATACAAAAATACATAACCTCTATCCTTGAGAGCTGGTTCAAGGCGGGCATTACTACCAAGGAGCAGCTCCGCGCGCAGCAGGGCGCGAAAAAGAAGCCCTCAAAAAGCAATACCTACGACGCTACCTACGACCTCTCGCTTTACGAGACTACCAGCGCTATCGATGATGAAGGGTGGGACGATGAATGAGCTATCCGACAGAAGTTTACGATCAGGCTCTCGGCATTCTTGAAAAACGCAGGAGCCTTGCCGAGCAGGAACTTGAAAAAAGGCGCAGCCTGCTGTATGCGCGTTCGCCCCGCGCACAGCAGCTTGAGCGCACTATAGCCCGCACCTCTGCGGCTGCCGCCAAGACCGTTTTAGCGGGCGGCGACGTAAAAAGCGCCCTTGAGCAGCTCAGGGATAAGAATTTAGCGCTCCAGAAGGAGCTTGCCGATATAATAAAGGGCTTCGGCTTTCCCGAAAACTATCTTGACCCGTGGTATACCTGCCCGCTTTGCCGCGACAGGGGAGATATAGACGGCAAAATGTGCGGCTGCATGAAGAAGCTTCTGCGCCGTATAGCCTTTGACAGGCTCAACGCCTCTTCTCCGCTCGAGCTATGCGATTTTGACAGCTTCGACCTTAATTACTACCCCAAAACCGCGCCCGCCGAGGGCAGAAGTCCCTACGACACCATGACGCTCATTCTTAAATTCTGCCGCCGCTATGCCGATAACTTCTCACTGCTTTCGGACAGTCTGCTCATGCAGGGCGGTCCGGGTCTGGGCAAAACTCATCTTTCGCTTGCCATAGCAAGAGAGGTGATAGACAAGGACTTCGGCGTGGTCTACGTATCCGCCCCGACGCTCATGTCTCAGCTCGCAAAGGAGAGCTTCGACTACTCATCTAAAAACAGCGGCGTATCTCAGGCTCTCATCGACTGCGACCTGCTTATCTTAGACGACCTCGGCACCGAGTTCGGCACACGCTTCAGCACGGCAGCAATGTATAACATGATAAACTCCCGCATGATAACCTCAAAGCCCACTATAATCAGCACCAACCTGACCATGAAGGAGCTTCAGGAGAGCTACGGCAGCAGAGTCACCTCAAGGCTCATAGGCGGGCTAAAGCGCCTCGAATTCTGCGGCAGGGACATACGCCAGCTCAAGCGCATGAAGCCCCTGCCCACGGGCGACACCTGAATCATTTCCGGCAGGGCAACTGTCACTGCCGCGCAAGCATATCGAAAACAAGGGGGACACTACAATGTCAAAGATACTTCTCTCTGCGGACAGCACCTGCGACGTATCGGGGGAGCTGCTTGAAAGCACGGGCGCAAAGCTGTTCCCGCTGCACATTATTTTAGGCGAAAAAAGCTATAACGACGGCATAGACATCAAGCCCGACGATATTTACGCCAATTTCAGAGCGACAGGCACGCTGCCCAAAACGGCGGCAGTCAACGTACAGGAATACGTCGATTACTTCAAGCCCTACATAGACGAGGGCTACGATGTCATACACATAAATTTAGGCTCGGCGCTCTCAAGCTCCTACAAGAACTGTGTCACCGCCGCAGAAAAGCTCGGTCATCTCTACCCCGTGGATTCCTGCAACCTCTCCTCGGGCTCGGGACATCTCGTTATAGAAGCCTCAAAGCTTATCAGGCAGGGACTCTCCGCCCCCGAGATAGCCGCAGAGCTTAAGCGCCTTACCCCGAAATGTCACGCAAGCTTCGTTATCGACAAGCTTGATTATCTGCGCGCAGGCGGGCGCTGCTCTACCCTTGCCATGCTCGGCGCAAATCTTCTCAGAATAAAGCCGAGCATTTACGTTGACAACAGGGACGGCTCCATGACCGTCGGCAAGAAATACAGAGGCACCCTTGAAAAGGTACTCGTAACCTACGTTCACGACAAGCTCTCGCAGTACGACAGGATAAGAGACGAGCGCATTTTCGTCACCCATGCGGGCATAGGCGAAAAATACGTCAAGATAGTCCGCGACGAGGTCGAGAAGCTCCATTTCTTCCGCAACATTTACGTCGAACGCGCAAGCTGCACCATATCCTCACACTGCGGACCGGGAACGATCGGCATTCTTTTCATGACAGAGTAAGAAGTAAATAATAAAGAATAAAGAATAACGAATAAATAATAATTGCGGTATAGACCCCTCAGTCACGGCTTCGCCGTGACAGCTCCCCTTTAGGGGAGCCATGGTTGAGCCTCCCTCTTAGAGGGCGCGGGTCTCCGGTGGAGACCTCTGCGAAGCAGAAGCGCCGACCGA
>CACWNZ010000193.1 GCA_902762335.1 uncultured Ruminococcus sp.
AGCTCGAGCATCTCGCCCGTGAGCAGCCAGCCCTCGCCCATTTTGCTGCCGTAGCCTACAACGCCCTTGACGAGCTCCTTGGTATGGCTGTAACGGGTTATCGGGCGGAAGCCGAACTTCTCCTGAGCGTTGATAACGAGAGTCTCGTAATCCGTAAGGAAGTTCATCAGCTTCTTTACGACTATATACTTTGCTCTGCTGCCGCCGTAGAGCTTGTAGTCCTCAAGACGGTTGTCTACCTTGAACATGGCAAAGCCGAGTATGCCGGGCAGGTTTATCTCGCAGTCCTGCTCCCTTAAAAAGCGCTCAAGGTTATTATTGCCCAGCGCGGCGTATTTAACGTATATCTCGCCGACTATGCCCACCTTTATTTTCGGCACGCGCTTTATCTCTATATTAGCGAAATCCTCGGATATTTTATCGAGGTACTTTGCAAGCTCCGTTCTCTTGAAGCCGTGACCCTCGGAAAGGATTATAGTCAGTCTCTTGGTCCACTTGTCTATAAGAGCATCTGTATCGCCCTTGTTTATCTCGTAGGGGCGCACCTGATTTGCCAGGCTCATTATAAGATCTCCGTACAGACCCGCAGCAGCTATCCTTCTCAGCAGCGGAAGAGAAATGTTGAAGCCGGGGTTTTTCTCCATGCCCGACATATTCAGCGAGATAACGGGTATCTTATCATAGCCCGCCTTTACAAGGGCCTTGCGAAGAAGGTGTATGTAATTCGACGCACGGCAGCCGCCGCCCGTCTGCGTAAGAAGCAGAGCTATCTTATTGACGTCATACTTGCCGCTCTGTACGGCGTGTATGAGCTGACCTATAGTAAGTATTGCGGGGTAGCAGGTATCGTTATGAACGTATTTCAGCCCGACCTGAGCTATCTCGGGACCGTCGGTCTCAAGCAGTTCGACCTTATACCCGAACTTTGAAAAGATATTCTTGATTATATTGAAGTGAATGCTCGCCATCATCGGAAAGAGTATCGTATACTCCTTTTTCATTTCCTTGGTAAAGAGCAGTCTGCCGTCCTTGTCATATACTAATTCTGCCATTTTATACGCTCCCTCATTCATCAAGCGCCGCAAGAAGGCTTCTCAGCCTTATCTTTACCGCGCCGAGATTGGTTATCTCGTCTATCTTTATCTGCGTGTATATCTTGTTGTGGCGTTCGAGTATCGCGCGCACCTCGTCCGTGGTTATGGCGTCTACACCGCAGCCGAACGAAACGAGCTGAACGAGGTCCATATCCTTATGTCCGCTGACGTACTCCGCGGCGGCATACATTCTTGAGTGATAGGTCCACTGATTGAGCACGCCCGTTGCGCGCTTTTTCTCATATACGCTCACAACGTCCTCCGATACTATCGCAACGTCAAAGCTCGTTATAAGCTTGTCTATGCCGTGGTTTATCTCGGGGTCGGCATGGTAGGGTCTGCCCGCAAGAACGAGTATGTGCTTCTTCTCTTTTCTTGCCTTTTCTATTATCTTTCTGCCGTACAGCCTTACCTTTTCAAGATAGCTCTCGTATTCGGCGTACGCTGCCTTTGCGGCCTCCTTTACGTCACCGAGAGAGATACCGTGCCAGAGCTTCTGAAGCTCGGGACAGATCTTCTTCGGGAAATCCTTGGGTCTGTGTATGCCCACGAACTCATGGAAGAATTTTACGTTCTCTATCTCCCTGACGTTCGCAAAGATGACCTCGGGATAGTAGGCTACAACAGGGCAGTTGTAGTGGTTGTCGCCGAGATGCTCGTCGAAGTTGTAGGACATACACGGGTAGAATATGCTCGTGATGCCGTTATCGAGCAGCCATTGTATATGACCGTGTATAAGCTTTGCGGGGAAACATACCGTATCCGACGGTATGGTCTGCTGACCGTTGAGATAGAGCTTTCTGTTTGAGAACGGCGATACGACCACCTCAAAGCCAAGCTTTGTGAGGAAGGTATGCCAGAACGGCAGCAGCTCAAACATATTCAGCCCGAGAGGTATGCCTATCTTGCCCAGCCTGCCTTCCTTTGAGGTGTACTCCTTAAGCAGACGAAGCTTGTACTGATAAATATTCATGCTCTCATCGGGTGATTTTTTAGTCACGGGCTTTTCGCAGCGGTTGCCGGCTATGAATTTTCTGCCGTCGCTGAAGGTATTTACGGTAAGGCGGCAGTTGTTGCTGCAGCCGCCGCAGTTTATCGAGCGTATCTCATGCGTGAAGCTGTCGAGCTGCTCACTGTTGAGTATGGACGAGCTGCTCTTTGAGCTTGTCTTGTCCCTTGCATAGAGCGCTGCGCCGTATGCGCCCATAAGACCCGAGATCTCGGGACGAATTACGTTTACGCCCATTTCCTGCTCAAAAGCTCTAAGCACAGCATCGTTGAGGAAGGTGCCGCCCTGAACTACTATTCTCTTACCCAGCTCCGAGGGATTAGCCACACGAATGACCTTATATAATGCATTCTTTACGACACTGAGACAAAGTCCTGCAGAGATGTCCTCTATAGTAGCGCCGTCCTTCTGCGCCTGCTTTACCGATGAATTCATGAACACCGTACAGCGCGAGCCGAGATCGACGGGCTGCTTTGCAAGAAGCCCCAATTTGGAGAATTCCTCCGAGGAATAGCCGAGAGCGTTCGCAAAGGTCTGCAAAAACGAGCCGCAGCCAGACGAACACGCCTCATTGAGGAAGATATTATCGATAGCCCCGCCCCTTATCTTGAAGCACTTTATATCCTGACCGCCTATATCTATGATAAACTCAACGTCGGGCATAAAGCTCTTTGCGGCGGTGAGGTGGGCTATAGTTTCAACAACGCCTATATCTACGCTGAACGCATTTTTTATTATCTCCTCGCCGTATCCCGTTACAGCAGAGCCGGCTATCCTTATTTTCGGAGCCTTTTCGTAAACGTGCTCAAGAAAGCTCTTTACTATCGGCACGGGATTTCCGCTGTTCGGCAGATATTCCGAATAGAGCAGAGTGCCGTCCTTTGCGGCAACAACGCCCTTAACGGTAGTAGAGCCCGCATCTATGCCTATATATGCCCTGCCCGTATACGTTTCAAGGTCGCCCCTCTTTATCTTTGCCTTTGCATGGCGCGCGCGGAACTCGTCAAGCTCCTCCTGAGTTTTGAAGAGCGGCTTATTGAACGCAAAGTTGCCCGAGCCTCTGTAGACGGATATTTTTTCTATCACTTCGTCAAGATCGGCGGGCTTTTCTGCGCAGAGCGCCGCACCCATAGAAACGTAGTAAAGCGAATTCTCGGGGCAGATACCCTCTGTCTTAAGCGACTTGTCAAAGCTTTTTCTGAGCTGAGGTATAAAGGTGAGCGGACCGCCCAAATAGACTATCTTGCCCTTTATCTCTCTGCCCTGCGCAAGCCCCGCTATAGTCTGATTGACAACTGCGCCGAAGATGCTTGCGGCTATGTCGGTCTTTTTAGCGCCCTGGTTGAGCAGGGGCTGTATGTCGGTCTTTGCAAAAACGCCGCAGCGTGAAGCTATCGTATATATCTTCTCGTGCTTTTCGGCAAGACCG
>CACWNZ010000194.1 GCA_902762335.1 uncultured Ruminococcus sp.
ATAGTCGCCTATCGTCAGGTCGCCGTAACGCTTTGCCGCCTGGAACTTACAGTTCCGGCAGTGGTGCGAACACATAGTATGGTTGTGGAACACTCTCTGATAGTCGTCCTCTCGTCCGCCGTGTCTTATGTTGGACTTGCCCTCGTTATCGGTGGCGTTTACGATAAGACAGCTCCATTTGTTGTCCTCGTCCTTATATCTGAAGGTATATTTTGAAAGTCCGTCGGGGAAGGAATCCTTTATATACTTCTGGAAGAACTTAGCCGACGGAGCGTTTGCGCAGAGAAGATCTATAGTGAGAAGATTCTCATAATCCTTGCCGAGATACGCCTTAAGACCCGCTATCTGACAGGCGCAGCCCACAAACATTACAAAGCGTCCCTTATCAAGCTGTTCCTTTACTCTCTTGTCGATGTCTCCCGTGTAGCTCTGAAGATACTTAGACTTCTGTATCTTAGGCAGCTCGTCTTCGCTCTCTATCATTATATGCTCTACCGAGAAATCGTCTCTCCATGCAACGCCGACAACAGCGCCGCCCCTGCGGAACGCCTCTCTTGCAAGCACTGACGATGCGCCGCCGCTGGAGCTCTTCATAACGAGATCCTTATCGGCTATGAACTCATAGCAGTCGGGCGTTTCGGTGTTGGTGTTCTCGGGCGGAGTGAGCGCGGGGCAGACCTTTTTGCAAAGACCGCAGTTTATGCATTTTGAAAAATCTATCACCGAGCGGTAATAGCCGTAGTCGTCCTGCTTTAGCTCTATTGCGCCCTTGGGGCAGACAGACATACAGGCACCGCAGCCAACGCAGTCCCTTGTCTCAAGATGTCTTGTAATGACCTTATCATAATTGCCCGATCTTATCGGCGGCATTTTTTCAACGGGTGTGAGAAGCGCGTTCTTCAGCCAATCTACGGACCTCTGTCTTTCGCCTGCGATGACCTCGTTTGCGTGGGTGAAATCCACAGGCTCAAGGAAGGAGCGGTCGTGCGGTATAGCCTTGGGGTCGTGAATGAGCCTTTCGCTCATGCCGACAAGAGAGAGCAGAGACTCAAATCTCTTTATGCCTCTCATATAGTTGCCCACCGCGATAAAGGGCTTGTTGAATATCAGTGAGAAGCAGGCGCCGTGGAAGCTGTCGGTAAGCACGAACTGCGCGCCCGAATACAGCTTGAGAAGGTCTGCGCACCATACGGTAGGCAGCATATTCGGCAGATCGAGAGCCTTACTGTTATGCTCGTAGTATTTTTCAAAGCCGTCAAGGATATTTATAGCCTTCACGCCGAGCTCCTTGCTGTAATACTGAACGGCGGCGCGCTTTTCGGGGGTGGGGTCGAGAATATAGGTGAGCATATAGGGCTCCTTCTCGTTATACTCCGAATGCTCGGCTATTCTGAGCCACTCGTCCCTTGTTATATCGAAAACAGGCTCTATCACCTGAGTTGCATTCACGCCGTATCTGTCGCGGCAGATCTCAACGCCCTCGCTCTCTCTTACCGAGATAGCCGTATAGCGCTGGAACAGCTTTGTAAAAGCGATATGAGCGTCCTCGGGCTCGGGCTTATAGTTGCCGAAGGACGTGGCAAAGCTGAGCTTTCTCTTTCCGTCCTCGGCAAAGTTGAGCCTGAAATAATCCGCAAAGCGGTGGTCCTCCTTGTTGGGATTGTAGTGCCATATCTGGTCAGAGCCCGTAAGGAAGGAATCGCAGTATTTGTTGAATTCGGGTACCCTGTCAAAATCATAAAGCGGAGATATATCGTCCTTATCGTAGGCGACCTCGAAGAATCTCTTTGCGTGTCTTTCAAAGCCGTTATATGGGGTTATTATATTGAGCGGAGAAAGCCCGAAGGACTTAATCACCTGAGCTGTAGCATAGCCGTTAAGAAGGGAACCGTAGTTTCCCCAATACCAGCAGCCTACTATACCGACGTCATAGTGGTCTTTCATTGTCATGTTCCTCCTTTATACAGGCAAACGCCGCACGGCTCTCCGCAATGCGGCGTTATGGACTTTCTCTTAAAGCGACCTGAAGGCTCCCTCGGGAAGGGGCATATTGTCGTATACGAACTCCTCCTCAAGTCCCTCTATCTTAGAGGTCTCCTTGGGCGCTCTTGTCGTAAGAACGTTCACCTCAAAGTAATAGCCGCTCCACTGTCCCGTGTGCAGACCGAAGAAATGTACCTTGTTCTTGCGTACATAGCAGTAAATGTTGTCCCTTACCTCGGGAATATTATTCGCCCAATTCATCTGGTGCAGTCTGAGGGTGCGCTTGCCCTCTCCGGAATTGAGAAGTGTACCTGAAATAGTAAGCGTATCCGAGAACGACTGCGCGATATTGCTTATCTTTACGAACTTGATCTCTGCATAGAAATCGTCAAAGTCAAAGTCCTCAAGCTCGAGAGTAAACAGGTCTGAGCCTGCCGCGCCCTGTACGGGGTCGAACTCCGTTCCGAAAATAACTCTGCCTGCAAAAAGTTTCATACCGTTACCAGCCTCACTCTTTAGTTTATCGTTTTCCTTCTTGAGCTTGTTGATCTCCTTTTTGAGCTTTTCAACAACGCTCTTCGGCGCATAGCTGTCCTCTTCAAGCGGAAGGCTCCTTCTGAGGAAGTCGTTTTCTCTTATAAGGTTCCTGAACTCATCCGCCGAGAGCTTAACCTCGTCGTGCTCCTCTATGCCGTAATAGCCCGCAAGCTCATTCCAATGCTGAGGCATGGTAACAAGTCCGCGGTGATGGCTCCAATACTGCTGAAGATCCTCAGGCTTGTCTATAAAGTGGGCAAGCTTGGCTATGAGGTCGTTCTTGTCGCCGCACTCAAACCTGAACAGCTCGCTGTCGCAGAGCTCCTTTGCGCCGCCGGCGGTGCTTGCAAGTACGGGCACACCGTATGCAACGGACTCGATAGCGATCTGCGGAAGGTTGTCCTCCCAGAGCACGGGAACAACACTGAGATGTGCGCCCTTGAATATCCATGAGAGGTCATCATGGGTATAGCCCTGAACGACCTTGAGCGAATGGAAATTCTTGCACATTTTGTATATCTCTGCGTGCTCAGGTGTTTTAACGGTGAGAAGAAGGTCTATCTTCTGAGCGTATTCTATAGGCATCTCGGCAAGGGCGTTGAGCAGGAAGGCATAACCCTTCTCCTCAAAGTTCATGTCGCTTCCTAAGAACACAAGCTTCATTCTGCCCTTGAACTCGGCAGCCGCCTTGCCTATCTGCCTTGCAGCCACAAGGGTACCGATGTAGGATACGAACATCTTGCTCTCGTCAAAGCCGTTTTCTGCGGCAATGTCATATACTCTCTTAGACACCGCAAGAATGCTGTCGCAGTTCTTGTTTATCTTTGCGGTAGCCGTCTTTGCGAAGTCAAGTATCTCGTCGGGAGATACGTCTATATCAAGTCTCTCAAAGTCGAAGGCGCTTATCCACCTGCCCTGAGATACACACTCGCTCGTCTTGTGACCGTAGGCGCCTCTCTGATAGGTAGCCTTTGCTATCTCGCTCCTTATATCCATTCTCG
>CACWNZ010000195.1 GCA_902762335.1 uncultured Ruminococcus sp.
CCTGCGATACGTTGATGACGGCATAGGGAAGTCCCGCGGTAAAGCCCGCAGCAGCGCAGACGTAGTCCGCAAGCACAGCAGAGATACAGGCAAACGGCAGCGCAAGGAACGACAGCGCGACGCTTACGTCAAAAATGACCGCAAGGAACGCCGAGCCTATCATCAGGGGTATCACTGCAAACACGAGCATATTCGACAGCACCGACCACAGCGCTATCTCTCTGAAATACAGAATGATAACGGGCAATGTGAACACAAACGCCGAAAGTGAGGCAGCAAACGCCCCTACAACAGCCCTTGTACAGAGCATGAAGCTCGCTCTGAAGGCTTCGGTGTGAGCCTTTATTACGGGGACTATCCTTTTCAGAAGATAGCCGGATATTCTGCCCGAAAGAAGAAGTATTCCCAGCGTAGCCGTATAAGAAAGCAGCAGTCCCACGTCGCCTGCCGAGAACGGGTCGTAAACTGTCATTATCAGCACGGATAAGCCGAGGGAGCTCAGCGGGTCTGCCCGTCTGAACAGAACTAAAGCCGTCATCATGGCTATCTGCATTATCCCCGCGCGGGTGACCGACGGCGAAAAGCCCGTTATCGCCATATAACAGATCAGTATAACTATACAGATCAGGGCTGCGGGGCGCTTTCTGCCCCTGAAGAAAAACGTAAGAACAAGCATGAGAAGCTGAGCTATGACCGACAGATGAAAGCCCGATACGACTATTATGTGTGATAGTCCCGCCCGGCGGAGATCGGTCTTGGTGTCCTCGTCAACACCCGACTTTTCGCCTAAAAGAAAAGCGGAAATGAAGTCAGCCTGCTCATCAGGCAGAAGAGAATGTATCCTTGACGAGAGATAGCTGCGGGTTTTGAGCGCATAGTAATAGAGCGGTCTTTCGCTGCCCTGTGTAACGCTTATCTCATCGGGCTCGGTAAAGTAGCCGCGCAGTCTTATGCCCTTTGCAAGATCCGCCGCGCTGACGGTATCGTTTATGCGCACCCTGCCGTTTATGATGTCGTAGGGCTCTGCGGACAGGCTCTCTGTCGTGCTTATCAGCATTTTCGTGTTCGTCAGAACGGTACCGTCCTCGGCGGTGACAGTATCCGCAAGCAGAGTGTAATATGACCTGCCGTACTGCTCTGTGGGCAGCTCGCATAAAGCGCCCGAAACGACAGCCTCTCTGCCGCGCAGCTCCACCGTAGGAGCTATCATGATGCCGTTATACACCGATAGCCACGATACCGCCGCGATGATAACGGCAAAGCAGAGCGGGAATACCTTTTTTGCTCTGAGCCTTGCGCTCTTGAGCGACAGCGCAAGCCCTAAAAGCGAGAGCAAGCATATCGGCAAGAAGGCGCCGCTGCCGAAATATAAAGCGACCGCCAAAGCAGCCAAGAATACAAAGCCTGTTACTGCAAGCGGTCGCTTCATGGTCATTCCTCCGTTTCAGGCACAGTATCGTTTCAGCACATTTCCACCTTGAGCTTAGTGCCGCCCAAAAGATGAAAATGCAGATGGGACACGGTCTGCCCCGAATCCGTGCCGGTGTTGGTCACTATCCTGTAGCCGCTCTCGGCGATCCCTGACTCTGCGGCAAGCTTAGCCGCTACCTCGTATATCCTTGAGATAACTGCGCTGTTTTCGGGTGTGACATCATTTACCGAGTCCATGTGCTGCTTGGGTACGATAAGCACATGAACAGGCGCCATAGGGTTTATGTCGTTGAAGTAAGCAAAATGCATTGCTGCCCTTAGTCTGTCTGCGACAGAAGCTCCTCGGCATAGTCGAGGGTGGCTTTGGTTATCTCTACGCCGCCGATTATCCTTGCAAGCTCGTCTCTCCTGCCGTCGTGGTCGAGGGGAGTTACGCTCGTGTAAGTCTTGCCGCCGCTGACGGTCTTGGCTATCTTAAAATGATTATCCGCGAGGGCGGCTATCTGCGCCTGATGCGTTACGCATATAACCTGCCTGCTGCGGGATACCTCCCTCAGCTTGAGTCCGACCTTCTGCGCGGCGCTGCCGCTTATGCCCGTATCGACCTCGTCAAATATAAGTGTGTCTATATCGTCCTTATCGGCAAGAACGTTCTTGATAGCAAGCATCATTCTTGAAAGCTCGCCGCCCGAGGCTATCTTTGCAACGGGTTTGGGGTCCTCGCCCGGGTTTGTGGAAATGAGTATCTCTATATCGTCACAGCCGTTATTGTCAAGCTCCTTTTTATCCTGCCGTACTACAAGCTCTACGTTCGGCATATCAAGAAAGGACATCTCCTTCTTTACCTCGGCGGAAAACCTCTTTGCCGTTTCCGCTCTCAGCTCCGACAGTCCCTTTGCAAGCTCCGAAGCCCTTTTATACGCGCTCTTGCACTCGGCTTCAAGGCTTTCACGATTTTCCTCATATCTTTCGAGCTTGTCAAGCTCGGCTCTTGCTTTTTCAAGAAAATCGAGCATCTCCTCGATAGTTCCGCCGTATTTTCTGCTGAGCCTGTGTATAAGGTCTATCCTGTCCTCTATCTCCTCAAGACTCTCGTTCTCTGAATCTGCCGAATCGGACATATTGATCATCTCATTGCAGATATCCTCAAGCTCGTAAACGGCGCTGCTCAGTCTCTCCGCAAGGGCTTCGGATTCCGAATAGACCCCCGCAATGTCCTGAAGCGAGGCGCTTGCCTGCTCGACTGCCTGTATGGCGCCGTCGCTGTCGTCGCCGCCGTTGAGAAGCTCCCTTGCCTCGTTCAGCGCCGCAGCTATCCTTTCTTTATTCTCTATCCTGGTGCGCTGCTCGAGGAGATCCTCATATTCGCCTATATACATATCGGCTTCCTCTATCTCCCCGGTCTGGTACCTCAGAAGATCTATCCTGCGCTCTCTTTCCGCCTCGTCAAACCTTGACCTGTCAAGCTCCGCGCGCAGAGTCTTATATCTGCCGTATGCCTCGCGGTACTCCGCAAGCTCCCTGTCGTCGCCCGCAAGCTTGTCGAGATAGTTGATATGCAGCTCGGGCGACATAAGCTCGTAGCTCTCGTGCTGCCCGTGGATATTTATAAGATATATAGCCGCAGCCCTGAGTACGGCAGCTGTGGTGGGTCTGCCGTTGATGCGGCATTTGCCGCTGCCCGTCAGCCTGAGCTCCCTTTGAAGAATAAATGCCCCGTCCTCGGGCTCGAAGCCGTATTCCGCAAGAGCCTGCACCGCCCTTTCCGAGGGCTGAGAAAACTCTGCGCTTACAAAGGCGTTTTCACAGCCGTTTCTTATAAGGTCACGGGAAGTTCTGCTGCCGAGAACGGCGTTGATAGAATCTATTATTATGGATTTGCCCGCGCCCGTCTCGCCGGTGAGAACGTTAAGTCCCCTGCCGGGATCTATGCTCGTTTTTTCTATTACGGCTATGTTTTCTATATAAAGATTTGTCAGCATTTTGTCTTACCTCACGGTATTATAGAATTGCTTTTGTCATTCATCATTTTCTTAAGATCCGCCGCAAGCGAAGCCGCCACCGAATCCGTCCTCGTTGCTACGAAGATAGTGTCGTCTCCGGCGATAGTCCCCAGAACGCCCGAGCGGTCGGTGGAATCAAGAGCCGCGCATACCGCCTGAGCCATGCCGATGCGGGTCTTTATTACGACCAGGGAATGCGCGTAGTCTATGCTGAGCACCGCGGTTGAGAAGAGATAGTCATGTGATTGTCTGTCCTCATCGGGCGGTATTTCGGCAGCGTATTTGTACGCGCCGTCCGAGCCGAGTATCTTTATCAGCCGCATTTCCTTTATGTCCCTTGATACTGTAGCCTGGGTCACGGGAAAACCGCTTTTCTTGAGCATTTCAAGCAGGTCAGACTGTGTTTCAATATCGTTTTCCTTTATCAGCTCCAATATCCTTGCCTGTCTGCGTGTTTTCATGGTCGGCGTCCTTTCTCGGTGAATTTATCGTTAAGCACCTTATAGAAGGTGCGGTCCTTCAGCTTTATAAATTCCGTCTCGGTATCCGCTTCGGAAATATATATCGTATCATCGGGTCTTACGGTGACGGTCTGAGCGCCGTC
Source organism: uncultured Ruminococcus sp. (assembly GCA_902762335.1). Taxonomy (GTDB): domain Bacteria; phylum Bacillota; class Clostridia; order Oscillospirales; family Acutalibacteraceae; genus UBA1213. The sequence continues at coordinate 4,039 of CACWNZ010000195.1, forward strand.
TATAGTAAGGAACACCTCTGTATCGTCGTCGCACGAGGCTGTAACCGCAAGCCTTGAATGATGACTGAACACCACGGGTCTTGCAAAAAGCGAATGCGAGCATACGGGGGTCATAAGTATGCATTTCATTGCGGGCTCCACCACGGGACCGCCTGCCGCAAGAGAATAGGCACTTGAGCCCGTGGGTGTGGAAATGATAAGACCGTCGGCGCGGTAGCTGCATATATAGCCCCGCTCCTCTGCAAGACACACGTCTATATCTATGAGCCTTGAGAGCGAGCCCCTTGATATTACGGCATCGTTCATTGCGCGGAACTCCTTTTTGCCGTCTGCGCCCGAATGTGTTATGCCGAGCATCATTCTTTTTTCAATAGTATAGCTGCCGTCCTTGAGCCGCGACAGCATATCCAGCTCGTCTCTCTCAAGCTCGGCGGCAAAGCCCAGCCTGCCGGTGTTTATTCCGAGCAGGGGCTTGTTGAAGGACGACGCATGGCGGGCGGCGTGGATTATCGTTCCGTCGCCGCCGATAGTAAGCACCATATCGGCGCGGCTGCACAGCTCGTCGGTATCCGCGCAGAAGCTTATTCTGCCGCCCGTAAATACCGATCTCAGCGCCTTTGTCATGAACACCGATATCCCCAGCCTTTCAAGGCGGGTAAGAACGTCAAGTGTCGTTTCGTAGGCGCTTTTTTTGGTCAGATTTGGTATAACTGCGATCTTCTGAATACTGTCCATCGGTCATTTCTCCCGCGATCTTATTTATCGAGCTGCTTATGCGACTGCTCCACGACTCCCTCGATATCAAGCTCCTTTACAGCCTGCGGCAAATCGGACTTTCTTATATACAAGAGATATTCAATATTGCCCTCGGGTCCTTTTATCGGTGAGTAGTCAAGGTCGAGAACGTCGAAGCCGTTATTCAGACAGTGGTCATATATCTTTTTTATCACTGCCGCGTGAACGGTCTTGTCCCTTACCACGCCGTTTTTGCCCACAAGCCCCTTGCCCGCCTCGAACTGCGGCTTTAT
>CACWNZ010000196.1 GCA_902762335.1 uncultured Ruminococcus sp.
GAAACAGTATCCCGCAAAAAGCATTTTCAACATTGCACTCGCAGGTCACAGCGGCTCAGGCAAGACCTCTCTTGCCGAGGCTATGCTCTATCTCGGAGGGGGCTCCGACAGACTCGGCAAGGTAAGCGACGGCAATACCGTATGTGACTTTGACCCCGAGGAGATCAAGCGCAAGACGTCGGTTCAGGCCTGCGTAGCCCCCGTAGAATGGAAGGGCAAGAAGATAAATGTTCTTGACGCTCCGGGTCTTTTCGATTTTGAAGGCGGTCTGTATGAGGCTTCAAGAGCTGCCGATACGGTGCTCATCACTGTTTCGGGTAAGGACGGCGTATGCGTAGGCACCGAGAAGGCTGTAAAGGCAGCCGACAAAAGAGGGCTTACAAAGGTATTCTTCGTAAACGGTCTGTGCGACGAGAGCGCAAGATTCTACCGCGTATTCGAGAGCCTCAAGGCGTCCTTCGGTCCTTCGGTCTGCCCCGTTGTAGTTCCCTATATAGTAGACGGTCAGGCTGACTGCTACGTCAATCTTCTTGAGTACAAGGCATATAAATACGTTGACGGCAAGGCTACGGTTGTTCCGATACCCGACATGGGCGACAGGCTCGAGGGTCTGAGAACGGCTATAAACGAGGCCGTTGCAGAGACGAGCGACGAGATGTTTGAAAAGTATTTCTCGGGCGAGGAGTTCACCCCCGAGGAGATAATAGTAGGCGTAAGCAAGGGCGTAAAGAGCGGATCTATAAGCCCCGTATTCTGCGGTGACGCTCTTCTCACCTACGGTGTAGAGCAGCTTCTCAACGGTCTTATCTGGCTCGCTCCCTCTGCCGAGGACAAGTCGGGCGAGACGGCTGTAGATACCGAGGGCAATCCCGTTGAGCTCACCGTAAACGATGACGCAATGGCGGCGGCTATAGTATTCAAGACCATAGCGGACCCCTTCGTAGGAAAGCTCTCCTACTTCAAGGTCGTATCCGGCAAGGTATCTCCCGATTCTCCGTTGGTCAACATGAGAACGGGCAACAGCGAGAGGATCTCCAAGGTCATGAATATAAGGGGCAAGAAGCTTGAGGACGCTCCCTACATCGGCGCAGGCGACATAGGCGCCGTTGCCAAGCTCTCCGGCACCAATACGGGCGACACTCTCTGCGCGCCCGCAAGAAAGGTCGTTCTTGACGGTATAGATTATCCCGCTCCATCGCTGACTATGGCTATAGCGCCCAAGACGAAGGGCGAGGAGGAAAAGGTCGCTCTCGGAGTTCAGAAGCTCTGCGAGGAAGATCCGACTATAAAGTTCGAGACTAACAACGAAACGCATCAGATGGTAATAAGCGGCATGGGCGAGCAGCACCTTGACGTTATCGTATCTAAGCTCAAGTCCAAGTACGGCACCGAGGTAGTTCTCTCCAAGCCGAAGGTAGCTTATCGTGAGACTATCAGAAAGACCGTCAAGGTACAGGGCAGATATAAGAAGCAGACCGGCGGTCACGGACAGTTCGGTGATGTATGGATCGAGTTCTCACCCTGTGACAGCGACGATATGATCTTTGAAGAGAGAGTCGTGGGCGGCGCAGTTCCCAAGGGCTTCTTCCCCGCGGTTGAAAAGGGTCTGAGAGACAGCGTTTCAAAGGGACCCCTTGCAGGCTATCCCGTAGTTGGTCTTACGGCTACTCTCTACGACGGCTCCTACCACCCCGTTGACTCATCGGAAATGTCCTTCAAGACGGCTGCATCTCTTGCCTATAAGGCAGGTATGCCCGATGCATCACCCGTTCTTCTTGAGCCTGTAGGACTGCTCAAGGCTACAGTGCCGGATGCGAACATGGGCGATATAATGGGTGAGGTAACTAAGAGAAGAGGAAGAGTTTTAGGCATGAATCCCTCTGAGGACCGTATGCAGACTATCGAAGCCGAGGTGCCTCAGGCGGAGATGAGCGATTTCTCTACGTTTATCCGTCAGTGCACACAGGGCAGAGGCTACTTCTCGTTTGAGTTTGTACGCTACGAGGAGGCTCCCGCAATGGTAGCGCAGAAGGTAATAGAGGAAGCCGCTAAGGCATAACAAAAAATAAAAGGGCTGCCGCGCTGTAAGGGTGCGGCAGCTTTTTTGATGCGGTCGGGAATTTATTGGCGGTATGATGAATAATAATAAAGGGAAACGGGGGCTCTGCCTTACAGAAGCCCCCGCGGTGTGGTCGTCAGTTATTGTTTTTAAGCTCTTCAAGGCATTTTGCACATACCGATTGGTTTTTGTACATCTGGATATTGTTTGCCGAATTACAGAAGATACAGGCGGGACGATACTTCTTGATGATCACGCAGTCATCGTCTACAAAGAATTCTACAGAATCCATGCCGTCCTTGATATTCAGCATTCTCCTGATATCTGACGGAAGTACAAGTCGTCCCAATTTGTCGATTTGTCTGACACAACCGATCGCTCTCATGGGTACCGCTCCTTTCTTAAAAAATTCATCGAACTATTTACTGTATATATATCGTACTATATTGGCACAGAAATGTCAATAGATAAAAGTGAAATTTTTAGTGGACATTTGCATTATTGTGCATATTGTATTATTTTGGTGTAAATGGATTGTAATACTATACTATCAAAAAGCCTGCTTGTTAAGCAGTAAAAGTCCGATAATATCAAGACGGTGTTCAAAAATGCATGATAAGGCACTAACACTAATGTATCATGATGTAATAAATGATTTACAATCGATGAAGAAAAATAACAATACTTGTTAACATTGACATTTATGACAAAAATGCCCAGAGATGCAGATTTTTGGGACGAAAACCGGGCGATAAACTCATAAAAATAAGCATGATTGTGACTGCAAAATCAAAACCTCGTTACGAGCGGCAGAAGTACCACTAAAGTACCCGCATAGAACTGAAAACAGTGTGACCTGCCGAAAAAACGACGTGGATCCGGGGCGATGTATCTGTGATAAATACAATATGGCTCGTCATGATCGTGCTCAGTCTCGTCTGCGCGGCGGTGACGGGACGAATGGAGCAGCTCTCGCAGGCGGCGGCAGAGGGCGCTGACAAGGCGGTAAGGCTGCTTATCTCAATGACGGGCTCTATGTGTCTGTGGTGCGGACTTATGAACACTGCCGACAAAAGCGGCGCTACCCGTCTGCTCTCAAGGCTTTCGGCGCCCGCGCTTACAAGGCTCATGCCCGCGCTGAAGAACAACCGAGCCGCAATGAATGCCGTGAGCGCGAATCTGACCGCGAATTTTCTCGGACTCGGCAACGCCGCCACACCGCTGGGCATAATGGCGATGAAGGAGCTGCAAAAAACCAACACGCTCCGCGATGCGCCCGACAGCAGCATGATAATATTCGTCGTACTGAATACCGCATCTATACAGCTTATACCCTCGACGATAGCCGCCCTCAGACAGGCGGCGGGCAGCTCCTCTCCCTACTCGATACTGCCCTGCGTATGGCTGTCGTCGGCGCTTGCGCTGCTCTAGCGGGAGGCGATGCTACGGATAAAATAGGTGTGTACGCCGTTCCGGTGATAATAGGAATAATAGTAATATTCGGCGCGGCAAAGCGTGTGCCTGTATTTGACTGCTTCACCGAAGGCGCGAAGGAGGGTCTGAAAAGCGTATTGTCTATAGCGCCGTCGCTTATAGGTCTGATATTTGCCGTGACGATGCTTGATGCCTCGGGCTTCTTCGAGCTTCTTGCCGACGCGCTTTCTCCTTTATGCGTTTCTGCAGGCGTACCGCCGCAGGTCGTTCCTTTAGCGGTGATACGTCCCGTGACGGGCAGCGGTTCCTTTGCGGTGCTCAGCGGCATCATTGATAAGTACGGGGCCGACAGTCTTATAGGAAAGACGGCTTCGGTCATATCAGGCTCTACGGAAACAACGTTCTACGCGATAACCGTATATTACGGCGCGGTCGGAATAAAAAAGACCCGTTATACCGTCCCTGCGGCTCTCACTGCCGACATGATAGGAATGCTTACGGCGGTATGGTCATGCGCGGCTTTCGGATAGCGAATATCAGAGGCGGCTGACGGCAGAGGCACGTTAGGGTAAAATAAGTCCGGGAGAATTCCGGATTGTTGTTTATTAAAATTCTATACCTGGGGCTTGCCGGCGCGGGCGTGAAGCAGCGATATACAAAAGAGCCGTGCCGCGGAATAGGGGTCGGCGGCTCGCCGGTCTTGAATATGCGCTTGTGATATGGTAGTATAAAGACGGAAGGAGTGAAGGAAATGTATAAAGTAAAGGATATTATCGAGCCGGATTTCGGCTGTGAGGGTCTGCCCGACGGTGAGGAGATCTGCTGTGAGGTCGTGCTTGAGGATGAACAGAACGGCGGTCTTATGACGGTCAGAGTTCCCGATGCGGAGCTGTACCGCAAAAATATAACGGTCGGCAGTAGGGTAAACTGTAACGACGGACAGCTTGAGCCGGCGCAGGATTAATTGCGGAGCAGGCACTTCGTCATGGCGATACAACAAATCGTATAATACTATAAAGAATATACAAACAGTAGAAATGCGGCGCGGATCGGACACGGTCTGTGCCGCGCTGTGTTTCTGAGCGCATGGGATAATATGGTATATTAAAGTACGGAGCGTATTAAACGGCAGTCAGAAAGCCGTCAAACAGACCTGAAATAATACAATTTGTAGACAAAGAAAAAAGATTGCAAAAAGGTGTTGACAAAGGAGCGGGATAGTGGTATTATAACAAAGCTGTCGCACGGCAGGGCAAAAGA
>CACWNZ010000197.1 GCA_902762335.1 uncultured Ruminococcus sp.
TGTTGAAGAAGGTCTCGGGCTTGAGATAATCGGTGTCGCCAACGTCGGCTGCGAGCATAGACGAGAGGGGGACAGACCATTCAACGGGCTTGTAGCCGTTTATGTAGGCATTATCGGAGACCCTTGAAAAGCATTCTGCACCGAGAGTTACGCTGGTTATTCCGTCGTGAGCGTATGCGTCCCTTTTGAATTCGTAGAAGATCTTTTTATTATCGGGAACCTCGATCTGCTCCATCATCAGATTGTGAGAATCGTTGTTGTTCTTGTAATCGTACTGCTGATATACGAGATACTCGGCTGATTTCTCACCGAATACAGCCTTCGCTTCTTCGTATACCTCGTCCTGAGTTATCTCAATGTTCCTTATGGAGAATGTGAAGTTCTGCGGCGAGTCGAATTCCTCGTATTCCTGCACGGTACTGAGAGTGACTATCGCGTGATCGCTGAAGGTGTCGATAGTGCTTCTTGATAAGTAGTCGCTGCGTACGGATCCGGCATCGGTGTCAAAGCCTGCAAAGGTTACCGTCTTTTTAGGGCTGACGAATATGGTGTCGGTGGCGCTTCTGCGGTAGTTTTGCTCCTCTTCAACTATCTCAACGAATTCAAGCCCTGCAAATTTAGGTGATTTCTTTATGGCTTCCTTCGCCTTTTCGTAGTCAAAGAACTCCATGGGCTTAACGGTCACGGTTTCAGTCGTATACTCATCTCCCGTCTCGGGGTGAGTCGTGTAAACGGCGTCGGTCACCGTTGGCTTTTCGGTCTCTCTGAAGGTCCATTCAAGAACGCTGCCCGGCTCGGGGGCGCTGCTCTCTGCGCTGCTTTCCGCGCTGCTGTCGGCGTTCGTGTTTTCAGTGCTTTCGGCGCTGCTTTCGCCGTTCTGAGGATCTGTGCTCACAGCCGTGCCTGCATTGCTGCCCTCGGAAGCCTTGGAAGCGGTATCGCCGCCGCCGGAGCAGGCAGCCGCCGAAAGGATAAGCGCGGCGGCGCAGAACAGAGCCGCAAGCTTTTTAGAATTTCTCATCATTATCTCCTCCTGTATTTTGTTGTGCAGGGATATTGACTATCCACAGAATATTATACAACTTCGGAATTATTATGTAAACGGAAATAAACGATCAATAATGAGGTTTAGTCTTGCTTTTTTTATCAATTTAAGCTAAAATATACTGAGACCCTATTTTTACCGTTAAAAACGGATAAAGGAGTAATGAGTTATGGCAGAAAAGAAAAAGGTCGCGATCATAATGGGCAGCGACAGCGATTTTCCCACGGTATCGGGGGCAATAAAGACCCTCGCAGCCTACGGAGTACCCTTTGAGGTGCATATCATGTCGGCGCACAGAACTCCCGAAAAGGCTGCGGAGTTCGCCGCGAACGCAAAGAAAAACGGCTTCGGCGTAATAATAGCCGCGGCAGGCAAGGCGGCTCATCTTGCGGGCGTGCTTGCGGGTCACAGCACCCTGCCCGTGATAGGCATACCGATAAAATCCTCTACCCTTGACGGACTTGACGCGCTGCTTGCAACGGTGCAGATGCCCAAGGGGATACCCGTTGCTACTGTTGCAATAGACGGCGCGGACAACGCGGCTATCCTTGCCGTACAGATGCTCGCCCTCTCGGACGAGGAGCTTGCAGAAAAGCTTGAGAACGAGAAGCTCGCCATGAAGCAGGGAGTAGAGAAGAAGGACGAAGCCATACAGCAGAAGGTCAGCGAGCTCATAGGGGGCTGACCCGTAATTAAGGAGAACGGATAATATGTCTGAATTACACGACGAATGCGGAGTAATAGGCATCTTTACTGCCGACCCCTCGGTCGATATCGTAGAGGAGACCTATCTCTCGCTTTACGCGCTACAGCACAGAGGCTCAAAGGGCGCGGGAATTGCCGTTAACAACAACGGCGCCGTTACCTATTATAAGGATCACGGCATGATACCAGAGGCTCTGCCCGAAAAGGAGCTGCAAAGGCTCGGCAGCGGTCAGATAGCCCTCGGTCACGTAAAATACGCCTCGGGCGATCTTGCCGTTGACCACGAGGATCTTGCCCCGCTCGTGATGAGATATATAAAGGGTCAGCTTGCCCTGTGCATAAACGGCGCGCTTACAAACTACCACGAGCTGAGGGACGAGCTGAACAAAGGCGCGGCTATATTCCAGTCAAACGGCGACACCGAGATAATAGCCTATCTGATAGCAAGGGCGAGGATAAACGCGGCTTCCCTTGAGGAGGCAGTTATGACGGGCGTAAGAAAGCTCAGAGGAGCCTACGCCATAGCCCTGACAGCCGCCGATAAGCTCATCGGCGTGAGAGATCCCATGGGCATACGTCCGCTGTGCCTCGGCAGGATAGGCTCAAGCTTCGTTATAGCCTCGGAGAGCTGCGTTTTCGACAGCATGGGCGGCGAGTTCATAAGGGATATAGACCCCGGCGAAATGGTAGTGATAGACAAAAACGGCATAGAGAGCTATACCGTTGAAAAAGCCGACAGGACAGCCCTGTGCGTGTTCGAGTACGTTTATTTTTCCCGCCCCGACAGCGTTGTTGACGGCGTTTCCGTAAACGTGGCAAGACAGGAGGCGGGCAGACTGCTTGCAAGACAGCACCCCGTCGATGCCGATATAGTCTGCGGCGTACCCGACTGCGGTATGGAATCCGCAATAGGCTACTCTATGGAGAGCGGCATACCCTTCGCTACGGGACTTATCAAGAACAAATACATCGGAAGGGCTTTCAATAACAGAAAGCGCAACTCGGAGTATCTCATGAGGATAAAGCTCAACGCGCTGAAGAACAACGTAAACGGCAAAAGGGTCATAGTCATAGACGACTCTATCCTCAAGGGCAAGACCGGCCGCCATATAGTCGGTCTCTTCAGACAGGCGGGCGCTAAGGAGGTACACATGAGGATAGCCTCTCCGCCCTTCAGGTGTCCCTGCTGCCTTACAAGCGACTATACCGATAAGGAGAGCCTCATCGCCTCGTCTATGAGCGTTGAGGAAATGTGCGCCTATATGGGCGCGGACAGCCTGGGCTTTCTTTCGCAGGAGAGCCTTAAGGAGACAGCAAAGGGCTGCAGGCTCGGTCTTTGCGATGCCTGCTTTACGGGGAACTATCCCCTTGACGTGTCCGATACCTCGCGAGAGGATAAATACTCTAAGAAAATTGAGGACTGAGGAGGAGCATTATGAAAAGCTACAGTGACAGCTACAAGGCGGCGGGCGTTGACGTTACCGCAGGCTACAGGGCGGTAGAGCTTATGAAGGCTCACGTTGCAAGAACGATGACGAGCGGTGTGCTCTCGGGCATAGGCGGCTTCGGCGGTCTTTTCGAGCTTGATACCGAGGGTATGAAGAAGCCCGTTTTAGTATCGGGTACCGACGGCGTAGGCACCAAGATAAAGCTTGCCTTTCTTCTTGACAAGCACGACACGGTGGGCATAGACTGCGTTGCCATGTGCGTGAACGACATTATC
>CACWNZ010000198.1 GCA_902762335.1 uncultured Ruminococcus sp.
TAAGTAAGGAAGACGCAGAAAAGGCTGTCCCCATAGGATGCGGGGGCAGCCCTTACTTTTAATGAGTATCAGCCGTCGTCAGAGCTTGAATTTTTTTCTATAGCCTCGTAATGTATAGTCGCGGGGTGCGCCTCGTCATCGACGATCTCGTTCTTCTGATTCTTGAACACGAGCTTGAGAAGGATCGGACAGAGTATCGAGGTGATGACTATAAGCAGTATTGTGGGTACAAGGGGGTCGATACCGACGAGCCTGTCGCCCTCGTACAGGATAAGGTCGTGTCCCGTTGCGTATATCGCAAGGGCGACCTCGCCTCTCGCTATCATGCCCACGCCGATAGTAAGGGCTTCTCTGTTTTTATACTTGAAGGGCTTTGCCGTGAGCGAGCACCCTGCTATCTTGCCGATTATGCCCAGCGCCACGAACACGCAGGCAAAGATAAGCTCGGACGGTCTGAAATGGCTGAAGTCTGCGCTTATGCCGATATAGGCGAAGAAAATGGGCGTGAATATCATATATCCGCTTATGACGACCTTGCGGTCGACGAACTTCGTATCGCTCAGTCCGCTGAGCATGAGTCCCGCCATATACGCGCCCGTTATAGCGGCGATGCCGAAGAGCTTTTCCGCGCAGAAGGCGTAGAAAAAGCACATTGCAAGGGCGAATATGCCCGTTCGTCTCGTTTTGGGGTATTTTTTTTCGAGATTCTTGAAGATGATCCTCAGGATTATTCCGAGACCTATAGTGAACACGAAAAAGCCCAGCGCCTTGAGAAGGGTTATCCAGATATTCCCGCCGCCGCTTATGCTCGTTACTATACTGAGCAAAATAATGCCGAGAACGTCGTCGATGATAGCGGCGCTGAGAACGGTAGTTCCCACCCTTGTGTTGAGCTTGCCGAGCTCACGCAGAGTTTCTACTGTGATGCCGACGCTCGTAGCGGCAAGTATCATGCCGACGAACAGGGCGTTCATGAACTTGCCCTCGGTAACATCGCCGCCCATGAACAGCAGAGCCCCGCCCGTGCCGAGAGCTACAGGTACGAGCACGCCCGCAAGGGCTATTGCCGAGGCTGCCGCTCCGCTTTTCTTGAGATCCTGAAGTCCCGTTTCAAGTCCGCTCGAAAACAGAATGAACACCACGCCTATCTGCGAGAAGCTTTTGAGAACGTCCATTTCAACGGCGGACGGGGCTACGAGTCCCTTGAAGGAGCCGAGGTCGAACTGTGAGAATATCGCGGGTCCGATGAGCAGACCTGCGATTATCATGCCTACCACCTGCGGCAGCCCGAGCTTTCGGGTGAGCATTCCGAGCAGCTTGGTAAAAAGCAGTATAATGCCGCAGTAATAAAGAATATTGATGACTTCAAATTCCATATTTACCCTTCCTTTTCTTAATTCCTTCAGAATTTTACAATAATATTCCCGTCTTGTCAAGCGCGCTTATTTGACATACCGACAAAATTATCTTATAATATGAACAGATCCCGTAAAAGGAAAAAACAACGGAAGGAGATCTGAGATCATGCCAATGTTATTTTGTCAGGACTGCGGAGAAAAAATACCCGAAAACGCTGTATTCTGCCCTAAATGCGGCTTCAGATTTGAAAAGTGCGGCAGCGCTCCCCCGCCCTTTACGCTGACTAAAAGCAAGCCCTTGCCAAAGGAAACGGAACAGGATAAGCCCGAGCCCGAGAAGGTCACACTTGAAAAGAAGCCCGATCCGGTGAAGGTCACACTTGAAAAGAAGCCCGAGCCGGAGAAGGTCACACTTGAAAAGAAGTCCGAGCCCGCGCAGACGGCAAAAACGGATCGTCCGTTCAGTTTGCAGCCCGCCTCTGAAAAGCGTGAGACTCCGACTCCCGCGCCGACCTACACTCCCCCCAAGCCCGAGCCGAGACCCGCGTTTTCCTATACGCCGCCGCAGAACGACAGCTCCTACTCTGCCCCGATGACCTACGACAGAAGCGTTCCTCAGCGCGCGAAGCTGCCCGCCGCCGATGTTGTAACCATAAAGAAAACGAGCAAGGCGCCTACGGTGATAATAATTCTTATATTGGTGCTTCTGCTTGCGGGCGCGGGAGCTTTCGTTTATTTCTATTTCTTCCATAACAAGAGCAATGACGATAAGGGAACGGATACGAAAATAGGCTTTGTTGATATTAAGCCGCAGTGGACAAAAACGGGGCTCGTTTATACCAACGAGATCACATCTGACCGTACGGATACCTTTGCGGCTTTAGTGACGTGGAAGCCCGGCAACTACATGAGCACCTACACGGACAGCGTTCAGCTCGTCTATATGGAAAACGGCAAGGGTACGGTCACTGATACGGAATCCGCGCTTTATGACGAGGCGCCCTCGCAGCCCGAGACGGTAGGCTGCGCCGTGGGCGAGAAGGCAGCCGACGGCTTTGTGAGCTCCTGCAAGACTATACACGTCGTGACAGAGGCGGGTCATACGGTCAAGCTTGAGATAAAAACGGGAAGCAATGAAACGGGCGTACTCTTCTGCGATATAAAGAACGCCTCGGGCAGCGTTATACTGAACGATCAGCCTCTTGTTATTATCAACGGCGAAAGCGCCATAAGCATTGAGAACGCCTCGGCTTACAGCATAAGCGACGGGGACGAGCTTACCCTTGAGCCTGAATATTTCGTGAGCGCCGAGGCCGTGGAAAGCTCGGAATACAATCAGAAATACAGAACTGTCGCAAATAAATACTCCACACGCTATTATGCATGGGAGATAAACGAGAGCTACGAGTTCAAGACCGCAGTGAACGGCATTATGCTTTATAAGACTGACGTTATAAAGGGCGAGCCCCTTGAGAGCAATACCGTACCCTCATACGATTACAAACGCATTCAGGACGGCAAGACCACGCTGAACTCGGTATTCAGATTTGACAACAGCGCCGCAGACCCCGAATTCAGCATAACCATGCCCGCTTATATCCCCCTCACCCCCGTCTCGTCTGACGGCACGGCTTCAACGCAGCCCTCAACGACGGAGGATTACTCCGTTATAGACAGCGGCGAGGAGCTTGATCTGAGAGGTCTTTGCTACGAATGTACGCACTATAATTATTCCTACACAACCCTTGCACCCGACGACAGCTATGTCATAGTCGATACCAACCCGCAGGATATAGACGGTCATACCGATACTGCCGCCCTTGATTTCATTGCGGAGCTGAACAAGAAGCTCGGCTTCAGGGACGATCTTATAAATGAAATGAAAGCAACGCGCTCGGCAGTCAACGGAAAGACCGAAGAAAACGACAGGATCACTCTGAAATGGAGCTATTTCCCCGATACGGGACTTGAAGTAAAATACACAAAAAAATAAGCGCGGACAAAGAGAGATCCCGCCGCAGTCGGATAATTGACTGCGGCGGGAATTTTTTTATCAGACTACGTCCTTTATCATGCCTATCTCAACGACCGAGCCGTTATCGCAGAGGAAA
>CACWNZ010000199.1 GCA_902762335.1 uncultured Ruminococcus sp.
CGGAGTCAAGAGCAAATTCGACCCCAACGCGGCAAAGCTTAAGCCCTACTTTGAAAAGACTGAAAAATACGACTATGATCATATAAAGGAATTCCTGAAAAGCAGTGTATTGGGCAAAAGCTTCCCCTCGGATAAGGAGATAAGCCCCTCAGCCGCTTCGCAGTATGCCGACGTGCTGAATTTTGCCACCTATACCGACGACACCCACTGCACGGACTGCTATTATGAGGACTATAACGAAGAGATAGCTCAGGAGCAGATGAAGGGCAACGTATACAGCGACCCGAAGCATTTTTATAACGACGTAAACGGCGAAAACAGCAAATACCCCGTATTCACCGTTGAAAAGGCGGAAAAGGTCATCAGCGGAGAAGCTCCCCTCGTTCTCGGTGTTGCCGAATCTATGGGATATATCCCCGTGACCTATACCGATGACAGCGACTCAACTCATACCGAGACCTATTATTACAAGGTGTTCCGCGCAAGCCTGTGGAACATCGAAACGGGCGAGCTTATCGCGTGGTGGGTACATCAGGACGGCGAGGCTCCCGCAAGCTTCAACACAAGGGATATTTACGATTATATGTACCATGAGAACATAGGTACACGTCAGGACGGCGTATACTTCTTCAACGGCGAGTACAGATATCCCTTTACCTTCCTCTATCAGACTATCTTCGGCAAGCCCGATGACAACTGATCGTTTTTGACACAAATAAGGCACGGCAGCAGCTCCAAAAGGACTGCGCCGTGCCTTTGCTTTATTATTTATACCTGTCTTACCGGTATATTCTTATCGTGCAGGTAGCTTTTCAGCTCGCCTATAGATATCTCTCCGAAGTGGAACAGCGATGCCGCCAATACCGCGTCAGCCCTTCCTTCGGTAAAGGCGTCGTAGAAATGCTCAAGCTTGCCCGCGCCGCCCGAGGCGATAACGGGTATGCCCACGTTCTCGGATACAGCCCTTGTCAGCTCGAGATCATAGCCGTTCTTCACTCCGTCACAGTCCATGCTCGTGAGAAGTATCTCGCCTGCGCCGCGCTTTTCGGCTTCTACAGCCCATTTCAGAACGTCCTTGCCCGTATTTATCCTGCCGCCGTTTATAAATACGTCCCAGCCGCTGTTGTCGCCGCGCCTTTTTGCGTCTATAGCCGTAACAACGCACTGACTTCCGAATTTATAAGCCGCCTCGTTGATTATCCCGGGCTTGTGTACCGCCGCGGAATTTACCGATACCTTATCCGCGCCCGCCCTGAGTATCGCGGTAAAATCATCTACGGTACGGATCCCGCCGCCGACGGTAAAGGGAATGAAAACGCAGTCGGCAACAGCCCGCACCACGTCCACTATGATGTTCCTTGCATCGCTCGATGCGGTAATATCGAGCAGAACAAGCTCGTCCGCACCCTCTCTGTCGTATATCTTAGCGCACTCAACGGGATCTCCCGCATCGCGCAGCGTGACGAAATTAGTACCCTTTACAACTCTGCCGTCCTTTACGTCAAGGCAGGGGATTATCCTTTTTGCATACATAATCATTCACCTCTTCGTGTCATTGCCGCAAAATTCCCGAGCATCTGAAGTCCTACCGTACCGCTCTTTTCGGGGTGGAACTGAGCCGCGTGGATATTTCCGCAGCTTACCGATGCGTCTATCTTAACGCCGTATTCGGTGCGGGACGATACTATCGCTTCATCGTCCGCCTTCAGATAATACGAATGTACGAAGTACACGTAAGGGTCGCCTTCTATGCCCTTGAAAAGACCGTCACGCTTTTTTATGTCAAGGGAGTTCCAGCCCATGTGAGGGATCTTAAGAGTACCGTTCGCGTTGGGTATTTTGGTTATCGTACCCTTGAGCAGACCGAGTCCCTTTGCGCCGGGGCTTTCCTCGCTCGCTTCAAAAAGAAGCTGCAGACCGAGACAGATCCCCAAAAGCGGCTTTCCCGTGTTTACGAATTCGACCACGGCATCCGCGCAGCCCGAAGCGTTCATGCAGTCCATAGCGTCGCCGAAGGAGCCGACACCGGGCAGGATCGCTCCGTCCGCTCTGAGTATCTCGTCCTTGCTGCTCGTTATGATGTTTTCACACCCGATGAAATTGAGAGCCTTTACAACGCTTTGAAGATTTCCCGCGCCGTAATCTATAACAGCTATCATTTTTCTCATTCCTTTTTCTGATAAGATAGGATAATTCTATCATAAACAGAAATTATTATCAATACGTCTGTTATTTTTTGCCGTGATATTTCGGGGATTTATTCAAATACTAACAAGGGGAGATGAGGAAATGAAGAAATACGTCATCTTGATATCGGCAACGCTTATCATCATTTCGGCAATAGCCATGTCGGGCTATATGCTCAAGGGCGATGAAGCCGTATGCGAGGTAATGACCGTTAAGGCTCAGGACAAGGACAATATCATTACCGCCTCGGGCAAGCTGCAATACCGCGCGGGCAAACCCGTAAAAGCGCCCTTTGCAGGGGTCATAGACGGTGTATCCGTCAAAAACGGCGATACCGTAAAGCAGGGAGATCCGCTTTTTTCTTATTATAAAATAGACGATGCCTACACAGCCCTGCTCTCGGAATACAGCGGGCTCGGGAGTGTTGACGCTCTTTTGGGAGCCGCCGCAAAATACGGCAGCGCGAACGAGATAATAAACGAGCTGAAAAAATACTGTGAGGTCGTGAGCGTAAACGCCCCCTGCGGCGGCAGGGTCACGGGTCTGTCGCTGAAGCAGGACGATATTTTTACCAAGAACACGACCGTGCTGAAGCTCTCAGAGGAAAAGACCCTTGAGATACCCGTGAATATCAGCGAGGCGTATATCGGCAGCATAGAAAAGGGTCAGAGGGCTGATATAGTTTTCGGCGCAGACAGAAGCAGACACTACGGCGGCACGGTCTGTGAAATATCCGACGAGGCGGAGCAAACGGGCGGAATGTCGGGCAAGGAGACGACCGTTGAGGTAAGGCTCGTTTTAGATGATAATGATAACGAGCTGCGCACGGGCTACAGCGCCGAATGCTCGATAATAACATCTACGGATAAGAACGTCATCGTTCTGCCCTACGAGCTTATCAGAACGGACGATCAGGGCGACTACGTGTTTTTAGCCGTAGACGGCAGGGCTAAAAAAGCGCCCGTCGTAACGGGCAGGGAATACAGGGACGGTACCGAAATAAAGAGCGGGGTAAAGGAAAACGACCTTGTGATAACGGACAGCGCGGGACTTAAGGACGGTCAGCGGATAAGCATATCGGAACGGACGGTGCAGGGCGATGCTTGATATTTTCCCGGGCTCACTGAGGGTGCTGTTCCGCAGAAAAACGAGGACGGTGCTGACTATAATAGGAATAGCCGTCGGAGTGGCTTCGGTGATACTGATAAATAATATCGGTCAGTGCGGCAGGAACGCCCTGACAAGCGAGATAGACGGTCTCGGAATAGGAGCTGAACACGATAAACTCGCTTTCCTACGTGGAATACGCTATGCCGCTGATGTTTGAGGCGACAGACGCCTATATCAAGGGCGAGAAGAATCAGGTTTATCTATGGGGCATAAACAACGATGCCGACGATATGATAGACCTTCACCTTATTCACGGCAGATTTATAAATACGGGCGACGTGTCATCCTGCGCAAGAAGCTGCATAATTGACGAAAAGCTTGCCCGCGATTCCTACGGTACGGATAACGTCGTAGGCAAAAAAATGCTTATAAACAGCGGCGGAAAGGGCGCAGAGTACAGGATAATCGGCGTGGTAAGAACGGGCAGCGGGATACTTGAAAACATGATGGGCAGCTTCGTTCCCGCTTTTTTGTATATTCCCTATACCACACTTCAGGCGGATATGAATACGGACAATTACTCGCAGATAGCCGTAAAGCTTGACCCCGACCGCGACAGCGAGGAGGCAAGCGAGCAGATAATAAAGGCAATGGAGAGAGGCTCGGATATAAAGGGCGCCTATCTCGTGACGGATCTCTCAAAGCAGAAGGAAAATATCGGGAATATGATAAGTATTTTCACTGCCGTGCTGAGCTGTGTAGGCGTAGTGTCTCTTTTTGTAGCGGGACTCAGCATTATGAACGTAATGCTCGTATCCGTATCCGAGCGCAAACGGGAGATAGGCATAAAAAAGGCTCTCGGGGCGACATCGGGCATGATAGTGTGGGAGTTTCTCTTTGAAGCA
>CACWNZ010000200.1 GCA_902762335.1 uncultured Ruminococcus sp.
GCTCGGTTATGAATACTATAACTGAGTCGTTTTTGTGTGTAGTCGGTATGCTGACGCTCCCGTGTTTACGCTCCGGTTCAATGTTGATCCGAACAAAAATGCTACGGGCTTGAAGCATGGCATCACGATAAAGTTATGCCGCGAATACGGGAGTGAAGGTTCTGCGCCGGAGTTGCTTTCCAGAGTAATATTTGCTATGATATTATAAATCCATATAAAGACGGTGATTTTTATGAACTCCCCCCTTGCAGAAAGAATAAGACCACAGACCCTTGATGACATCGCAGGTCAGCACCACTTGCTTGACGAGGGCAGACCTCTCAGAAATATCATAACGTCGGGTCAGATACCGAATATGGTGTTTTACGGACCCTCGGGCGTGGGTAAGACTACCCTTGCTGCTATGATAGCCAAAAAGACAAACCGCGCCCTCCGCAAGCTCAACGGAACTACCGCTACGACTGCGGATATTCGCAATATCGTTGAGGAGCTGTCGGGCTTTTCGGGCATGAACGGCATACTTCTCTATCTTGACGAGATACAGTATTTCAATAAAAAGCAGCAGCAGACCCTTCTTGAATTCATAGAGAACGGCAGTATAACGCTCATAGCGTCAACCACCGAAAATCCGTATTTTTACGTATACAGCGCTATACTCAGCAGATCAACCGTTTTCGAGTTCAAGCCCCTTGAAAAGGAGGACGTTGCAAAGGCGGTGCGAAGAGCCGTCCTCTTTATGCAGAACGAGCTCGGCGAAGAAATAGTCTTTCCCGAGAGCGCCGTCATGCACATAGCCTCAGCCTGCGGCGGCGACGTGAGAAAGGCGATAAACGCAGTAGAGCTGTCTGTCATCTCTACCTTCCCGAAGGACGGCAGACGAGAGGTGAGCTATGAGACTGCCGATGCGCTCACACAGAAGAGCGCCGTAAAATACGACCGTGAGGGCGACGAGCATTACGACCTTCTCTCGGCTTTTCAGAAGTCTCTCCGCGGTTCTGACCCTGATGCGGCGGTGCATTATCTTGCGCGAATTCTTTTAGCGGACGATCTCCCGTCTGCGTGCCGCAGGCTCATGGTCTGCGCCTGCGAGGATGTCGGACTTGCAAACCCGCAGATAATCCCCATAGTAAAGGCGGCTGTAGATGCAGCTCTCATGGTGGGACTTCCCGAGGCGAGGATCCCCCTTGCCGATGCGGCAGTCCTTGTGGCTCTTTCTCCAAAGTCAAATTCCGCATATATGGCTATAGATACCGCAATATCGGATATAAAGGCAGGAAAGGGAACGGGCTTCCCGAGGCATTTGCAGAACAAGCATTACGACGGCGACGACGTAAAGAAAAAGGGGCAGTTCTATATCTATCCTCACGACTATCCCGACCATTGGACATATCAGCAGTATCTTCCCGACAGCCTTGTCGGAACTGAGTATTATAAGGCAGGCGAAAACAAGACCGAACAGGCTTATAAGGAGTATTGGAACAGGATAAAAAACAAAAAAAACTAAAAGCATGAGCCTTTTTTATATATTTTCGGCAAATTATCTTGTAAAAAGCCCTGAAATATGTTATAACATGAAATATCTTGTTTAATTGGAGGAAGCAGATATGGTCAAGACAAGCAGAACTAAAAGAACAGCGGCAGGCATAATGGCGCTGGTGCTTACGGCGCTCTGTTTTACTGTACTGTTCAACACGCCACGCGTATATGCGGAGGGCGAGAACGACACTCAGCAGACAGAGGAATATGAGCTCAGCGGAAAAACGGTCGGCGTTCAGCTCGGCACGGTAGGAGAGCTCAGAGTAAAGCCTTATGAGGAGACTTCACGCTCGGCTGTGGAATATTTCTACTCTCAGGCGGAGGCGGTAAAGGCGCTTACCGAAAAGAAGGTGGACTGTATCGTTCTTGACGAGAGCTCCGCAGAGGCGATCGCTCAGCAGAACGAGGGAATTAACGTCGTAGCCAAGGAGTTTGTAAAGGAGGAATACAGCTTCATAGTAAAGAGCGACAATAAAGAGCTTCTCAACAAGCTTAACAAAGCGCTCAAGACGATAAATGACAACAATACTCTTGAGAATATAATCAAGAATTATACAGGCACGGACGCCGAAAAGGGCAGGACCCCCTATAAGAAAAAGGACATAGAGAGAACGGGAACTCTTACCCTTGCCGTATATACGTCTATGAAGCCCTATGCCTACATAGAGAACGGCACCTTTGTCGGTATAGATATAGACGTTATGCAGGCGGTGTGCGACGTTCTGAAAATGGAGCTTGCCGTCACCGTTACCGATAAGGAAAGAGTTGCATCGTCGGTAGTATGGGAGACTGCTGATGTCGGCGCGATAGGTGCGTCTGATTATAAAATACACGCTGACACCAAAAAGGAGCTCGCATCTACGAGCGTATATGCGACATCCGTTCAGAAGATAGCAACATACACCGAGCCCGAGCCGGAGCCCGAGCCCTCGGAGGAGCCGGAGGAGGAGCCGGAGCCCGAGGAGGAGGCCTACGACTTCAACGGCAAGACCATAGGCGTGCAGTTGGGTACAACGGGCGATATATACGCTACCGACTATGAGGACGACGGCACCGCAAAGGTAGAACGCTACAGCAAGGCGGCTGATGCGATACAGGCGCTCAAGCAGCAGAAGATAGACTGCGTTATTCTTGACGAGCAGCCCGCCCTCAACTTTGTTCAGAGAAACAAGGACATAAAGATACTCAAAAAGGAATTCACCCTTGAGGATTATGCGCTTTGTCTCAAGAAGGGCAACAAGGAGCTTCTTGATAAGGTAAACGCCGCCCTTGCAAAGCTTAAAGAGGACGGCACCCTTGAAAAGATAATAACCAACTATATCGGCACGGACGAGGAAAAGGGTACTATGCCCTATGAGAAAAAGGACGTTCAGAGAAACGGTACGCTCGTAGTAGCTACCAACGCCGAATTCCCGCCGTACGAATATGTCGATAACGGAAAAATAACAGGCATCGACATGGACATGATGCAGGCTGTCTGTGATGAGCTGGGCATGGAGCTCAAGATAGAGAACATGAAGTTCGACTCTATCATAGCTTCGGTAAATGCAGGCAAGGCTGATGTCGGAGCGGCAGGAATGACCGTTACCGATGAGAGAAAGAAGAACGTAGATTTCTCCGACCCCTATACCACCTCAAAGCAGGTAATAATAGTCTATGACGACGAGATAGACAGCGTAGACGATCTTCCGGGCAAGACAATAGGCGTACAGTTAGGAACAACGGGAGATATATACGCTACCGACTATGAGACAGACGGCACCGCAAAGGTAGAGCGCTACAGCAAGGCTGCAGATGCGGTACAGGCGCTCAAGCAGGGCAAGATCGACTGCGTTATCCTTGACGAGCAGCCCGCAAAGAGCTTTGTTGCAAAGAACAACGATATAAAGATA
>CACWNZ010000201.1 GCA_902762335.1 uncultured Ruminococcus sp.
ACAGGGAATTCAACGGCTTCAGGATAGAAGCGGTGATGAAGTTCAGATGGACAAAGAACGCCGAGGATTTTTTTGCGGCAGGCAAAAGGCAGCTCAGAGAACAGGGCATAGAATTCATATATACCCTTGCACAGGGAGATGTCAGCAAATGAAAAAGATACTTTTTATCTTAGGACCCAATCTCAACATGGTGGGCATCCGGGACAGGCACGTTTACGGCACCGAGACAGCCGAAAGCATAAACGAGGACGTGAAAAAGCGTGCGGAACAGCTCGGGCTGGAGCTTGAGATCTTCCAATCCAACCATGAGGGCGATATAATAGACAAGATACACTCAGCCTACGGCGTGAAGGACGGCATTATGATAAACGCAGGCGCTCTTACTCATTACAGCTATGCTCTGCGCGATGCCATAGAGGCAGTTCAGATACCCACCGTGGAAACCCATATGTCAAATATCTATGCAAGAGATGAATTCAGACACAGGTCGGTCATTTCGCCCGTATGCAGAGGCTGTATAGCGGGCTTCGGCAAGGTGAGCTATTATCTCGGTCTTGCCGCTCTTGCGGAAATGCTCTGACAGCAAACGGAGGTGTTCTCATGGCAAACAGGATAACTACTCTTTCCATGCTGCTTCCTAAGGATACCGATGCGGCTCTCGTTATTTCGCAGACCAACCGCAGATATCTCACCGACTTCGTCTCCTCGCTCGGCTATCTCTTCGTAACAAGGTCGGGCGCATTTCTGCTCGTAGACTCACGCTATGAGGAGGCGGCAAAAAAACAGGCAAGGAACTGCGAGGTAATACTTTTCAAAAAGCTCTCCGAGACTATGAAGGAGCTCATCACACAGAAAAAGCTCCGCCGCATATTGCTTGAGGGCTCCGCCTTTACGCTGAACGAAGCCGCCATGATAGAAAAGATATTCACCGAAGCGGGCTCTGTTGCCGTAAAGGACGATACGCTCGACAAGCTCATAGGGCGGCAGAGGATAATAAAAACCTCGGACGAGATAGAAAAAATGCGCCGCGCTCAGCGTATTACCGAGGACGCCTTCAGAGAGACGATCAAGCTGATCAACGAGGGCGTCACCGAAAAGGAGCTTGCGCTCGACCTTGAGTTCCGCATGAGACGCTCGGGAGCCGAGGCTGTTTCGTTCGATCTGATAGTTCTGACGGGCAGCAAGACCTCTATGCCCCACGGCGTTCCCGATTATACCAAGATAAGATACGGCGACTTCGTTCTGTTCGATATAGGCGCGACCTTTGAAGGCTACCACAGCGATATGACGAGGACCGTCGCCTACGGCAGGGCGGATAACTCTCAGAGACGCATTTACGATACCGTACTGAAGGCGCAGCTTGCCGCCATAGAAGCCGTGCGCGAGGGTGTTACCTGCGGAGAGGTGGACAGGGCGGCGCGAAGCTACATAGACAATGCAGGCTATCAGGGACTTTTCGGACATTCAACGGGACACGGCGTAGGCGTTGAGATACACGAGGCACCGTCGGTTTCGCCCGAAAGCAGCTTTGAGCTGAAAAGCGGAATGGTCATAACCGTTGAGCCCGGGATATATGTACCCGGCAAATGCGGCGTAAGGATAGAGGATATGGTCGTGGTAACGTCGGACGGCTGCATCGATCTCGCGCTTCTTCCGAAGGAGCTCATCGTGCTGTAACGTTACGAAGCGGCTGTTTCAACAAAAATATCATCAGGAGGCAGATCTATGAAAATACAAAGAGGCTTCAGAGACAAGCTGGACAAATACGCGGATATAAACAACGACCTGACCGTTTCCATGAGCGTGAACGGCAGCGCGGATTACGACTTCTGCTGCTTCGGCGTGAACGAAGCGGGCAGACTTGCCGATGACCGCTATATGATATTCTACAATCAGACACAGTCGCCGCAGAACGAGATAGTCTATTCCTCAAGCGGCAAAAGCTGTGCCTATACCGTCAGGCTCTCAAAGCTGCCCGCCAACGTGTGCAGACTTGTCTTTACCGTGAGCATAGACGGCGCTCAGACCATGCATGATATTTCTTCACATACGATAGAGATAAGGCAGGGCGCGAACACCTTTGCCGAAATGCAGCTTACGGGCGCGGATTTCCACTCCGAAAGAGCTGTCATCTCACTTGAGATATACAAAAAGGACGTATGGCGCTTTGCCGCAGTCGCCTCGGGCTTTAACGGCGGTCTCGGCGATCTTCTGAGAGAATACGGCGGCGAGGAGGCTTCCGACAGTCCCGCGCCCGCTCAGCAAACTGTGCCTTCTTACGGCTCGCCCATGCCTGCTCCCGGGAACGTTCCTTCCTACGGCTCACCTATGCCTGTTCCCGATAACGTGCCTTCCTACGGCTCGCCTATGCCCGCTCCCGATAATGTTCCTTCCTACGGCTCGCCCATGCCTGTTCCCGATAACGTTCCTTCTTATGGCTCGCCTATGCCTGTTCCCGATAACGTGCCTTCCTACGGCTCGCCAATGCCTGTTCCCGGGAACGTTCCTTCTTACGGCTCGCCCATGCCTGTTCCCGGGAACGTGCCTTCCTATGGTGCGCCTACAGGATACGCCGCAGGCTCACCCGTACAGGATACGGCAGGCGCGTACAGTTTCCCCGCTCCGACACCCGCAGCGCAGCAGCCGAAGCCGAAGGTATCGCTCGAAAAGAAGCTCAGCACGGGCGCACCGCAGCTCGTATCGCTGGCAAAGCCGCTTCAGCTCGAGCTTGACAAGCGCGGACTTCAGAACTGCACTGCCCGCGTAGCCCTCGTTCTTGATATTTCGGCATCAATGACAGACAGATACGCGGAAAATACATACGAAGATATTGTAAAATAAAAAAAGGATTTGACCCGTCTGCAACGTAGTTATTATTAAGAAGATAATAACATAGGGGTAGAAGTGGCAAACAATCGCAGCACGTATAATTTTAATAACGTAGAAGAGATAAAAAGCAGGTGCAACATTGTGGATGTCATCGGCAGGGTGGTTACCCTGAAGAAAGCCGGCAGTTCCTACAAGGGACTTTGTCCTTTCCACAATGAAAAGACACCTTCTTTTTCTGTTGATGAAGGAAGGCAGACCTACAAGTGCTTCGGCTGCGGAGAGGGCGGCGACGTCATCAGCTTCGTCGAGAAGTATTACAATCTCGATTTCATGGAAGCCATGGAGATGCTTGCCCGTGAGTACGGCATCGAGCTTAAGCGCGGCGGGGGCCAGGGCAGCGGCAAGAGCAAGGAGTACTATGAGATCAACAGACTGGCCGCCAGATTCTTCTACAGGGCGCTGAGAGAACACAACAACCCGGGCTACACATACATGAGGCGCAGGGGCATCTCCGACGAGACGCTCAACACCTTCGGAATCGGATACGCCGACGATGAGTGGACGAGCCTGACCGACCATCTGAT
>CACWNZ010000202.1 GCA_902762335.1 uncultured Ruminococcus sp.
GCAGCTTCTTGAAATGGATATTCCCATGGTCGTGGCGCTGAATATCATGGACGAGGTGACCGCGAACGGCGGCTCTGTAGATATAAACTATCTTGAGGAACTGCTCGGTGTACCTGTCGTGCCGATCTCTGCGGCAAAAAATCAAGGCGTGGACGAGCTTATCAAGCACGCGGTACACGTTGCTCATTATCAGGAAAAGCCGAGCCGACAGGACTTCTGCAGCTCACGGAACAGGGGCGGCGCGGTACACAGGTGCCTGCACGCCGTTATACACCTTATAGAGAGCAGGGCAAAAAAAGCGGGTCTGCCCGTGCGCTTTGCGGCAAGCAAGCTTGTTGAGGGCGACGGTCTCATACAAAAAAGACTCGGACTGAACGAGCACGAGAAGATCATGCTTGAGAATATAATAAAGGAAATGGAGCTTGAATGCGGGCTCGACCGCAACGCCACTATAGCAGACATGAGGTTTTCATTTATCCGCAGGGTATGCTCGCAGACCGTAGTAAAGCCCGCCGAGAGCCGCGAGCACAAGCGCAGCCGCAGGATAGATAAGGTACTCACGGGCAGGTTTACCGCTATACCCATGTTCGTGCTGATAATGCTGGTCATTTTCTGGCTTTCGTTCGACCTTATAGGCGGCAATCTGCAGGGACTTATCGAATCGGGGCTTGGATCTATGTCCGATGCTCTGCGGTCATGGATGGAGGCATCTGAGGTAAACGCCGTGCTCACGGGCGTGATAATCGACGGCATATTGGAGGGCGTAGGCAGCGTACTGACCTTCCTGCCCATAATAATAACGCTGTTCCTGTTTCTCTCCCTGCTTGAGGACAGCGGCTATCTTGCAAGAGTGGCGTTCTTTATGGATAAGCTGCTGCGTAAGATAGGACTATCGGGCAGAAGCATAGTACCCATGCTGATAGGCTTCGGCTGCACCGTTCCTGCGGTGATGTCAACAAGGATACTCCCCAGCGAGCGCGACAGAAAAATGACTATCCTGCTCACGCCGTTCATGAGCTGCTCAGCAAAGCTGCCGATATACGCCTTCTTTGTAAATACCTTCTTCCCCGAATACAAATGGCTCATAATGCTCGCACTTTACCTGCTGAGCATCATTATAGGAATTATCATTTCGCTGATATTCAAAAAGACGATATTCAAGGGCGAGCCCGTGCCGTTCGTCATGGAGCTGCCCAACTACCGCCTGCCCGGGGCTATGAACGTCCTCAAGCTGCTGTGGGACAAGGCAAAGGATTTTCTGCAGAGAGCCTTTACGGTAATATTCATCTCGACCATAGTGATATGGTTCCTGAAAAACTTTGACTATCAGCTCAACATGGTCGAGAACACGGGCGACAGCATACTTGCAATGATCTCGGGCTGGATAGCCCCGCTGTTCGCTCCTGTAGGCATGAATGACTGGCGCATAGTCACCTCGCTGATAACGGGCTTCTTAGCCAAGGAGAGCGTCGTTTCCACTATGGGCATAGTTTACGGCGACAGCCTCTTAGCATCAATGACGGGGCTGACAGCGGCATCTATGCTCATATTCAGTCTGCTGTACACCCCCTGTGTTGCCGCGATAGCATCTATACGGCACGAGCTGGGCAGAAAATGGGCTTTAGGCGTAGTCGTCTGGCAGTGCGCTGTGGCATGGGCGGCGTCCTTTGCGGCGTATTGGATCTGCGCAGCCTGCGGTATGCACTGACGAAAGGAGCGTTTATGAATACTACCGAGATAATACTAACCGTCATTTTAGCCGCCGCAGTTATTGCGGTCATTGCGGTGCTGGTGACACGCAAAAGAAAGGGGCGCTCGTCCTGCTCCTGCGGCTGTGAAGGCTGCCCCTCGCGCTCGGTGTGTCACACAAAGACTTCACAAAAGAAAACCAAATAAATATTCAAGGCACGGTATTCTCCGAAAGAGAGCTCCGTGCCTTTTGTCGTTCTGCACAGTTTTGTGACCGTTTTTTTCTATAGCCCTTCACATTTTAAGTGCTTGTTTTATTGACTGTTATTGGCAAGAATGATACAATATTTATAATAATATATTACCCGAATAATTCTGAAAGGATGTGTTGACATGAAAAAGGAGCTGACATCGGTATTATTGGCGGCGTTACTCACCTTAGGGATCACCGCCTGTTCCTCATCGGGCGGCGGCTCTTCTCAGAGCGGAGACAGCGGCAGCACCGCAGAAAGCTCTTCAGCCCCCGCGATAAAGGTTAAGACCGTTGATGAGATCAAGGCTGAAATGAAAGAGGAAGCCGAAGCGAACGGCGGTGTCATTCAACTGAACATCGATGCTGAGACTGCTTTAGACAGCATTTTTAACCAATGGAAAAAGGAATTCAAAGAGCTCTACTCCGACCCCTCATACGAGATACAGATACTCAGGAAAAACAGCTATACTGCCAAAAACCGCATAGCATTATCCAATAACGAAATATTGGAGGATGATATTCTTTACGTCGCTGCCGATGACCTTAAGTCATTTTCGGATATGGGGATCATTTCTGAAATAGATCAGTCATACTATGGCGATCCCTCTGAGGTATTCTTAGATGCGGCAATAGAAGAAGTAACTGTCGAAGGAAAGCTGTACGCTTACCCTCAGAATTATCTTTCGTACTATATCATCTATGACAAGGACGTTTTTACCGACCCGAAAGATCTCGAATCTTTGGACAGCATCATTGCCAAAGCAGAGGAGAATAATAAGTCTTTCGGATTTAATCTTGAAAACTTTTTGTATCTTCCCGCCTTCTTTTTTGCCTCAGGAATGGAAATAAAATACGAAAACGGTGTTCAAACCGCTGATTTATCATCAAATGAGGCTTTTGAAGCATATAAATCCATAAGAGATTACATCAAAATGCACCACGAATGTTTTCGGGTCAGAGCTATCAATATCGATATGCCAATTTTGTTTGCCACAAGCGATCATTTTTCAGGGTTCATAGGAGCCGGATTTGATCTGGTCACGGTGAGAAATAACAAATCAGGCACGCTTCCGGATAAAAACATAGGAATTGCAAAAATGCCTACCGCTCTTGTAAACGGAGAACAAAAGCTGCTTGAGCCATCGGGAGAGCTGATATGTTTTGCAGTCAACAGCAGAACAAAATTCCCCAAGACCGCACAGGCGTTTGCCGCATTTATTTCAAGCGCAGAGAATAAAAGGATAATAGCTGAAAAATTTGATGCAAACGTTCCTATAAAAGAGCTTGAAAACACCGATGAGCTTAGGACAGTAATGGCTCAGCTGCCCTATACCCACCGCATTTCCAAAACGTATGGATATGAGGGCTGTTTTCCGGGCGCCAGTGGTCTTGTGAACGATCTTTATTACAA
>CACWNZ010000203.1 GCA_902762335.1 uncultured Ruminococcus sp.
GTACGGCCCGCCGGGGCTGGGCAAGACCACGCTTTCCGGGATAATCGCAAACGCGCTTAAGGTGGATCTGAGGATAACCTCGGGACCTGCGATAGAGAAGCCCGGCGATCTTGCGGCGATACTTACCAATCTCAACGAGGGCGATGTTCTCTTTATAGACGAGATACACCGCATTTCCCGCGCCGTAGAGGAGATACTCTACCCCGCAATGGAGGACTTCGCAATAGATATAGTTACGGGCAAGGGACAAATGGCGGCGTCCTATCATCTGCCCCTGCCGCATTTTACCCTTGTGGGCGCTACCACAAGAGCGGGTCAGCTCACAGCGCCTTTGAGGGATCGTTTCGGCGTTTCTCTCAGGCTCGAGCTATATACCCCCGAGGAGCTTGCAAGGATAGTCACAAGGAGCGCGTCGATACTTAATATCGCCATAGAGCCCGACGGCGCTCTTGAGATAGCCTCACGCTCAAGAGGTACGCCCAGAATAGCCAACAGAATGCTCAAGCGCGTTAGGGATTTCGCCCAGGTGCTCTCAAACGGGGTCATCACCCTCGAGACGGCAAGAACGGCTCTCGAACGCCTTGAGATAGACGAGCTGGGTCTTGATGCAAACGACAGAAGAATGCTTACGGCTATAGTGAAGTTCTACAGAGGAGGTCCCGTAGGACTTGAGACCCTTGCCGCCAATATAGGCGAGGAGGCGGTCACCATAGAGGACGTTATCGAGCCCTATCTCATGCAGATAGGCTTTCTCAACCGCACCCCGAGGGGGCGCTGTATCACAAGGGCGGCGTGCCTGCACATGGGCTTTGACCTGCCTGACGCACAGGAGGGACAGATAAGATTTGAGTGAGCTGCTGACAGTTTCGGGACTAAATTTCTACGTAAAGACCCTGCTCGAGGGCGACAGGAACCTTAGCTCTGTCGCTATGCGGGGCGAAATATCAAATTATAAGCACGACCGCAGGAGCGGACATATCTATCTTGTTCTCAAGGACGAGAGAAGCTCCGTGAGCGCCGTTATGTTCTCAACAAGCGCCTCAAGGCTGCGCTTTGAGCCCGCCGACGGCATGAGGGTGATAATAAGGGGCAGAGTAAGCCTTTACGAAGCCACGGGAAAATATCAGATATATATAAACGAAATGCTGCCCGACGGCGAGGGCGAGCTGAGCGCAGCGTTTGAACGGCTCAGAAAAAGGCTTGCCGCAGAGGGATTGTTTGACGACCGTCATAAAAAGCCCCTGCCGCCTTATCCTGCGCGGATAGGCGTTGTAACCTCGCCCCACGGCAAGGCTATAGAGGATATAACGCAGACCCTCAAAAGGCGCTATCCTATAGGCGAGATAATATTCTGCCCCTCGGCGGTGCAGGGCGAAGCCGCCCCGCAGCAGCTTGCGGAGGGCATAAGACGCCTCGACAGGCTCGGCTGTGTTGACGTTATAATAATAGGGCGGGGCGGCGGCTCCGCCGAGGAGCTTTGGGCATTCAATGACGAGGGACTTGCACGGGCGATCTACGAATGCGGCATACCCGTTGTGTCGGCTGTAGGTCATGAGGGAGATTTCACGATCTGTGACCTTGTTGCTGACGTGAGAGCGTCTACCCCCACGGCGGGGGCGGAGCTCGTGTCTGCCGATATGAAAACGATGCTCTCCTCTGCGGCTTACGCGCACGGCAGGATACTTGAGCTTATGCGGTCAAGGCTCGTTCATGAACGGCAAAGGCTTGACCTGCTGAGCTCCGCAAGGGTGCTGCGCTCGCCCGGGGAGCTTATCGGCCTCAGAAAAATCAGGCTCGATATGCTAAAAAATGAGCTTGACGGCACTATGGCTGCGCGGTTGAAAAACGAGAGACACACACTCGCTCTCAGCGCCGCAAGACTTGACGCGATAAGTCCGCTCAAGGTGCTTTCAAGGGGCTACGCGATAGCAAAGAACAAAAACGGAACGGTCCGCTCGGTGAACGATACCGCAGCGGGTGAGAATATAGAGCTGCTGTTAAAGGACGGTAGGCTTTGCTGTACCGTGAATGATATAAAGGAGAACAGGCATGAGTAAGACAGGCTATGAAAAATCGATGCAAAGGATACAGGAGATCATAGAAAAGCTTGAGAGCAGCGAGCTGCCTCTTGAGGAGGCGATGAAGCTCTTTGAGGAGGGCACTAAGCTCACGGCGGAATGCTACGAAACGCTCGACAAGGCTGAGCAGAAGCTCAGGGATATAGCCGAGCTTGAGATCGACAGCGGGGAGGAAGAGGAATGAGCGTGACAAAAGATGATATAGAGCAGGCTCTTGTGCGTTTTCTGCCCGAAAAGGACGGGCTTATCGACACGGTGCTGAAATCGATGCACTACAGCCTTACGGCAGGCGGCAAAAGAGTGCGCCCCGCGCTCGTGCTTGAATTCGCAAAGCTCTGCGGCGGCTCTGAGGAGTCCGCCCTGCCCTTTGCCTGCGCCGTAGAGATGATACATACTTATTCGCTTATCCACGACGACCTGCCCTGTATGGATAACGACGACATGAGGCGCGGCAAGCCGACCAATCATAAGGTATTCGGCGAGGCTCAGGCAGTTCTCGGCGGAGATGCGCTGCTCACCCTTGCCTTTGAGACGATACTTTCCCGTGAAGCGGTTATGTACAACAGCGCCGAAAAATGCGTTGAAGCGGGCAGAGTGCTTGCCGTATGCGCCGGCGCAGAGGGAATGATCGGCGGACAGATCATAGACATAGAGAGCGAGGAGCTTGAAGCGGGCGTTGACAGGCTCAGGGAGATGGACGACAGAAAGACGGGCGCGCTTATCCGCGCGGCTTGTCTTCTGGGCTGTATCTCCGCAGGTGCCGATGATCGTCTCAAGGCGGCGGCGCGCGATTATGCGAACAATATAGGTCTTGCCTTCCAGATAGTAGACGATATACTCGACGTTACCTCGGATAACGAAACTCTCGGCAAGCCCGTGGGCAGTGACGAGCAGAACAAGAAATCCACCTACGTTTCCTGTCTCGGCATAGAAAAATGCAGAGAGCTTGTCGGCACGCTCACCGACAAGGCTATAGAGAGCCTGTCCGTATTCGACGGGGACACGAGCGCCCTCATACAGCTTGCCGAAAAGCTCAGAGACAGAAGAAAATAATCAAAGAATAAAAAAAATAATTCCGGTAGGCGGTGCGGCGCACCGCCATTATAGTGAGTTCCGGTCCGGGATCTCGTATTGATATTGCAAAATGACGAAAAATAATGTATAATTATTCAGTGAATGAATATTCGGAGCCGCAGGGGCTTTTCGGGAACGGTAAAAAGGTTATGGAGATGTTTATATGAAAACCTCCTCTCTTTTAGATAGGGTCGGGTCGC
>CACWNZ010000204.1 GCA_902762335.1 uncultured Ruminococcus sp.
GAAACGAACGTACCCTTATATATCCACCTCGGGAAATGTATGCACAGGAACATGACCGCATTTATCAGCAGGGCGATGACCTGCGCTTTTCTGCTTTCATTGCCTGCAAGGCTCGCGTTGAGAAAAAAGCCCCTGAACACCGCCTCCTCGCTTATACCCACAAACAGAAAAACAATAAACGCAGAAACGTCATAGTCCGGGCTTATCTCAAAGCCGTGCTTTCTTATCACTGAGCCGCCTATAACTACCGCCGCAAGCGCGACCGCTATCAGCGTATATTTCACGCAGTCCTTACGGAACGAGAACAGCTCCCTTATGCCGATATGCAGCTCCGATGAGAAGCGCTTTATAAGCAGGACCGCGGGCAGAGTCCATACGAGATTTTTTATAAGACCGTCCTCTGTCAGCGCAAACAGCCACTGCTCTTTTATGCCCGCCTCCATTATCGGATAAAGGAATATATGCACCAGCGACCACATTGAATATATCCACACCGCAAACAAAATAAAAGCCGCCGTGAGCTTTTTATTTTTCAGCATAAGTCACCCTTCCTCATATTCCGGGACCGTCTTTGGCAGATACAATCCCTTTTCCCTGATATATCTTGCTACGCCCGCAGGCACAAGACCCGAGATATCCCCGCCGTTTTTCACGAGCTCGCGTATCTGAGTTGATGAAACATTTGCAACTCTTACGTCAAGTATCCTCGTTCCTGCGCCCATAGACTCAAGCAGCAGAGAATGCTCTTTTAATATGCGTATATCGTCGTCGTTTCTCGGCAGGGCGCATATAGTCGCAAGTCTGAATATCTCGGCGGGATCCTTCCACGTTTCTATCGTGAGAAAAGCGTCTGCGCCCGTTATGAGATAAAGCTCCGAGCCGGGATAGTATAACGAAAGCTCCCTGAGAGTATCGACGGTATAGCTTGCGCCGTCCCGGATAAGCTCTATCTCGCACACCTCGGTATTGTCATAGCCCTCAAAGGCTATTCTGCACATATTTGCCCTGTGGCGGGGATCCGTAGCCCCTGCCCTTAGCTTGAACGGCGACACCCGCGCAGGAACGACGAGCACCTTATCTATGGAGAGCAGACTTACAAACGCCTGCGAAAGCTCAACGTGACCGTTATGTATCGGGTCGAAGCTGCCTCCGAATACCGCTATTTTCATAAAAGGCTCCCTCCCTTGCTGTCCCTTTGTGCAAATATGCGGACAGAGCATTTCTGTCTGTCCGCCAAGGATCATTTTTTCTTTTTTTCGCGCGGAAGCCCTATCTTCGGCTCGTCGCTGTTCCTGCGGAAAAGCACGAACTTTGACCCGATGACCTGTACGACCTCGCTCCTTGTTTCAAGGGCTATCTGCTCCGCCGCCTCGCGGGAGTTTATATCGGCAGTCTCCAGCACCTTGCCCTTGATGAGCTCTCTTGCCGTGAGAGCATCGTCCGCCTGTTTTATTATCCGATCGCTCATTCCGCCCTTGCCTATCATGAGTATGGTATCCTCGTTTGCGGCAAGAGAGCGCAGAAAAGCTCTTTGTTTACTCGTAAGCATATCTTAGTCCTTTCAGATCCGTTGTAACGTACTTATCTTATATTGTATTTATACTTGAGCAGCTTGGCAAGCTCCTTGAGCGCCCTGCCCCTGTGGCTGATAACGTCCTTCTGATTTTCGCTCAGCTCGGCAAAGGTCTTGTTTCCCTCTACGAAGAATATAGGGTCGTAGCCGAAGCCGTTGGTACCCCTCGGGGCATAGCCGATAGTGCCGTCGCACCTTCCGTGCGCAAAAAGCTTTTCGCCGTTGGGGAAGCAGCAACAGATAACGCATTCAAAATGGGCGCTGCGATCGCTGCTGCCCGTTTTCATCATTTCCTCAAGCAGCTTGTTTATCTTCTGCGCATCGGTCGCGTTTTCGCCCGCATATCTTGCCGAGAATACCCCGGGTCTGCCGTCAAGCGCGTCTACAACAAGACCGCTGTCGTCGGCTATTGCAGGCATACCCGTTTTTTCACAGGCAGCCCTTGCCTTCAGCTCGGCGTTCTCCTCAAAGGTCGAGCCCGTCTCCTCCACCTCGTCAAGCTCCTTTCCGAGATCCTCGGCAGTTCTTGCGTATATTCCCAAGGGACTCAGTATCCTGTTGAGCTCCTCTATCTTCTTTTTGTTGTTTGAAGCTAAAACAAACAGCATTTATATTCCTCCTCCGGTCAGCATCGGCTCACTGATCCTCTCCGTTCTTCCACTGCTCAAACCATGCATCGTCGGCGCTCGTGTCAGAAGCGGGAGCGCTGCTCCAATTATACTTTTTCTTGGCCCTCGTCTGTCTTTCCTCGGCTCTCTTTTCCTTCTCTATGCGTTCCTCCTCACGGCGCTTTTCAAGCTCCTCCTCGGTAGGCGCATCGTTCTGCCCGGGCTGCTCCGCCTTCTTTGCCTCCTCCTCGGCGGCTTCTGCATCTATCTGAGCCCATATATCCGCCGTTGCGGGTCTGTATTCCTCAGGCTGCCCGGGGATCTGCTCCTCTGTCTGCTGCTCTGCCGCAAGCTCCTCCTCAAGCTCGTCCGCGCCGAACAGCGCCCTTGCAAACTGCTCCGGCTCAAATGGCTGGAGATCGTCTATCTGCTCGCCTACGCCTATGAATTTTACGGGAACGTCAAGCTCCTCGCGTATCGCAAGAACAACGCCGCCCTTTGCGGTGCCGTCAAGCTTTGTAAGAACTATGCCCGTAATGCCCGCCGCGCTCTTGAACTCCTTTGTCTGATTGACGGCGTTCTGTCCCGTGGTGGCATCAAGAACGAGCAGTACCTCCTTGTCGGAATCGGGCAGCTCTCTGTCGATTATCCTGTTTATCTTCTCGAGCTCCGCCATAAGATTCTTCTTATTGTGAAGTCTGCCTGCGGTATCGGCGATTATTATATCGCTGCCCCTCGCCTTTGCCGACGAAATAGCATCGAATACAACGGCGGCGGGGTCGGAGCCCTCGTTCTGCTTGATAATATCTGCGCCCGCTCTGTCAGCCCAGATCTGCAGCTGATCTATAGCCGCCGCGCGGAAGGTATCCGCCGCCGCAAGAGTTACCCTCTTGCCCTCGCTGACGAATCTTGCCGCCATTTTACCTATGGTGGTGGTCTTGCCCACGCCGTTTACGCCTATAACGAGAATTATCGAGGGCTTGGTGGATACCTGAAGCTCCTGTCCACCCTTTAGCATCTCCGTTATTACCTCGGCAAGCAGACCGTTGATCCTTGAAGGGTCGGTAATACCCTCCTGCTTGACTCTTTTTCTCAGCTCGGCGCAGATCTTCTCCGCCGTTACTATGCCTACGTCGCCCATTACAAGAAGCTCCTCAAGTTCCTCAAAGAGCCCACGTCGCCCATTACAAGAAGCTCCTCAAGTTCCTCAAAGAGCTCCTCGTCTATTTTGGTAAACGACTTCAGCATCTGATCGATCTTTCCGAAGATTGCGTCCCTGGTCTTTCTCAGACCCTCTCTTATCCTGCTGAAAATACTCATATACATTCCTCCAATACATCGGCATACAGCCGATACGGATTTTGCAGTTCTCTGCTCACGCGCCGAGGTTTTTCTCTATCTCTGATGCCTGAAGCTCAAGCAGCTTTGATATTCCCCTGTCCTGCATGGTAACGCCGTACAGAACGTCGGCCTCCTCCATGGTGCCTCGTCTGTGGGTTATGCAGATAAACTGCGTGTTCGCGTTCATTCTTCTCAGATATGAAGCAAATCTGTAGACGTTAACGTCATCGAGCGCCGCCTCTATCTCGTCCATAACACAGAACGGAGACGGGCTCACCTTCATTATAGCAAAATACAGCGCTATTGCAACAAGAGCCTTTTCGCCGCCCGAAAGCAGCTCTATATGCGATACGATCTTTCCCGGCGGCTCGACCGAGATCTCTATTCCCGTTGTGAGAACGTTCTCGGGATCGGAGAGCGACAGCGATGCCCTTCCCCCGCCGAAAAGCTCCACAAAGGTAGATGAGAAATTCTTGTTTATCAGATCGAAACGCTCTATAAAAATATCGCGCATCTGCTTTGTAAGCTCGGTGATAAGCCTGAGCAGCTCGTTTCTTGACCGTTCTACGTCCCCGACCTGCACCTTCATGAACTCGTAGCGCTCGCTTACCTCTTTATATTCATCTATCGCCCCGACGTTTACGCTGCCGAGGGACTTTATCTTCTGCCTGAGCTCCGCAAGCCTTCTCTGCGCCTTGCCGGGCTCGGATATATCCGCCGCTACAGCCTCCGCCTCTTTTTTGGTAAGCTCGTATTCCTCCCAGAGCTTGCCGTTTATCTCGTCGTACTGCTTTTGCAGATTGGTGCGTCTTTCCTCAAGCCTTGCAAGCTCGCCGCCCAGCCTTTCGCGCTCTGAGGTCTTTTCTCTTTCGGCTCTCCTGAGCTCTGCCGAGCGCATATCAAGAGCCGTTCTTTCTCCGCTGAGCCTTTCGGTCTCAAGCCCGAGCTCCTCCGCTTTTTTTGATGCGGCATCGCACTGCGTCTCAAGCTCTTTTATCAGGGCTTCCGTCCCGGAGTTCTTATCCTTAAGGGTCTGCGCTTCATCGCGGGTGCGCTTTGCCGCCTCAATGGCATTATTCATGCCGAGTCTTGCGGCGTTTATTTCGCTGCTGACCGAAGCGATATCCTTTTCGATAGTGAGAACGGCGATCTTCGCCTCCTGAAGCTCCTCGGCAAGCCTTTCGCGCTTTTCGGCGCTCTTGCTGCGCGAGCCCGAAAGCACGTCAACGAGCTCCTCGTGCTTCTGTATCTGAGTCGTATATGAATCATAATTCGTGCGGGCGGTCCGAATGGCGTCTTCAAGCTCTTCAAGCTTTTTCAGCATACCGTCGCGTTCTGTCTTAAGCTCATCGCAGGAAGCCCTCGTGCCGTCAAGCTCCGTTCTTCGGCTCTTTCTTTCGGCATCTATGTTTACACCGTTTTCCTTCAGCTTTTCAAGCTCACGGTTACACTCCGCAAGAGCGTTCCTCTCGTTTTCAAGGCGGGCGCGGGCTTCGCTGAGCTTCTGCCGCTGCGCCGCAGCCTCATCGGAGAGCTGCTGCGCTCTGCCGCGTATTTTTTCTATTTCGGCAGCCCTGCCCAGCAGACCCGTATTTTTTGCAAGCGAGCCTCCCGTAAGAGAGCCTCCCGTATTAACGACCTGACCGTCAAGAGTGACCACTCTGAAACGGTAGGAATATTTTTTAGCAATCTCCGCGGCGCAGTCAAGATCCCTCGCCACGGCTATCCTGCCGAGCAGACTGTAAAGTATGCCCTTATATCTTTCCTCGCAGGTACACAGCGAAGACGCAAGTCCTATAAAGCCCTCGCAGCGGTCGAGTCCCGTTTCGCTGAGCTCTCTGCCCTTTATTGCGGAAACAGGCAGAAACGTCGCCCTGCCGCCGTCGTTTTTCTTAAGAAAGGCTATGGCTCTTTTTGCATCATTCTCGGTCTCGGTGACTATATTCTGCATTGCCGCGCCGAGAGCCGTTTCTATAGCGATATTATATTCGTCCGAGGTCTTTATCACCCTCGAAACAGGTCCGTCTATGCCCGTAAGACCGCCGCTCTGAGCCTCCTTCATTACCTTCTTTACACTGAAGGCAAAGCCGTCAAGGTTTCTTTCAAGGTCCTCAAGCGTTTTAGCCTTGCCGAAGAGTCTGTCGCTCTCAAGCTGAAGCCTGTCCGCCTCTTTTTTGATAGAATCGCATTCTCCCTCACACGCCCTTACGGCATCGGCTTTTTCTCTCAGAGCTGCGCTTTTTTCTTCCTTTTTCACGGCAAGCTCCTCAAGCATACCGTCATACTCTCCGATTATCTGACTGAGAGTAGCTATCTGCGAGTTTCTTGCCCTTATGTTGTTTTCCGTTGTTTCTTTTCTGACCTTAAGCTCGCTTACGGAAGCCGATGAGGTCATATATACAAGCTTCTCATCGGCAGCCTTTTGTCTGAGCTCTGCGATGAGGGCGTTTATCTCGTCAAGTCTTTTTCCCGAACTATCCTCGTCCGTTCTCAGCGCGGAGAGCGCGCCGCTTATCCTTTCAAGCTCACCGTTTTTTACTCCCAGCGAGCCCTCAAGAACTCCCCTTTCGGCTTCACGGGTCTTTATCGTTTCAGCAGCAGCCTCGGCTGTACGGTCATATTCTGCGGCGCTTTCGTTAAGTCGCTCTATCGCAGACGAGTTGTGCTGCATATCGTTCTGCAAAACGGATATCTGCGATCTCTTTTCGGCAGCCGTACCGTTTTGCAGGGCTATTTCCCGTCTTATCTCCTCGGCGCGGGCGGCAACACTGCCCTGCTTCTGAAATATATCGTCGC
>CACWNZ010000205.1 GCA_902762335.1 uncultured Ruminococcus sp.
TCATCGAAGAGATCGGCGGCGGAATACCGAACGCCAAGAAGTTCAAGGCTGCACAGACAGGCGGACCTTCCGGCGGCTGTATCCCCGCAGAGCATATAGATACTCCTATAGATTACGACAGCCTTCTCGCTATCGGCTCAATGATGGGCTCGGGCGGTATGATAATCCTTGACGAGGATTCATGTATGGTCGACATTGCCAAGTTCTATCTTGAGTTCACCGTTGACGAGAGCTGCGGCAAGTGTACTCCCTGCCGCGTAGGTACAAGAAGACTTCTTGAGGTGCTCAAGAAGATCACAGACGGCAAGGGCGAGCCTGAGGATCTTGACAAGATCGAGGAGCTTTCAAAGCACATGCAGAGCTCATCTCTCTGCGCTCTCGGTCAGACGGCTCCCAAT
The DNA here is from genome assembly GCA_902762335.1 of uncultured Ruminococcus sp. Taxonomy (GTDB): domain Bacteria; phylum Bacillota; class Clostridia; order Oscillospirales; family Acutalibacteraceae; genus UBA1213. The sequence continues at coordinate 399 of CACWNZ010000205.1, forward strand.
CCGATACTCTCTACAATGAAGTTCTTCAAGCAGGAGTATATAGACCACATCTACAACAAGACCTGTTCTGCAGGCGTATGTAAGTCCCTCATCAAGTATGAGATCATACCTGATAAGTGCAAGGGCTGTACGCTTTGCGCAAGGAATTGTCCTGCGGGCGCTATCTCGGGTACAGTCAGACAGCCCCATACCATTGATACTACCAAGTGTATCAAGTGCGGCGTCTGCATGAATAACTGTAAGTTCAGCGCTATCCGTACAGTATAAGGAGGGGAATACATTAATGGAAACAGTACATCTTAAAATAAATAATATTCCTGTTGAGGTCCCGAAGGGATATACCATTCTTCAGGCTGCTAAGGAAGCAAATATTGAGATCCCTACTCTTTGCTATCTCAAGGACATTAACTGTATAGGCGCCTGCCGTGTATGTATGGTAGAGGCTAAGAACCGCAGAGGTCTGCTTGCTGCCTGCGTTTATCCCGCAGAAGAGGGACTTGAGGTGTTCACGAACACACCTGCCGTTATCAAGTCAAGGAAGACTACCGTAGAGCTCCTGCTCTCTACACATAAGAAAAAGTGCCTTTCCTGCGTCAGAAACAACCACTGCGAGCTCCAGAAGCTTGCTCTTGAGCTTGGCGTAGATGAGGATAAGTTTGCCGGCGAGGAGCCGAGATTTGAAATAGACGATCTTTCTCCCTATATCGTCCGCGATAACAACAAGTGCGTTAACTGCATGCGCTGCGTTGCTGCCTGTAAGAACGTTCAGTCTATTTCGGTTATCGGCGCTATCCAGAGAGGCTTCAACGCTCACGTCGGCAGCGCGTTCGATAAGAGCCTTGACGCAGCTCCCTGCGTAGGCTGCGGACAGTGCGTAGTAAGCTGCCCCGTCGGCGCTCTTACAGAGAAGAGCCAGGAGGACAAGGTCTGGGAGGCTATCGCAGACCCCGCAAAGAAGGTACTCTTCTTTACGGCTCCCTCAATAAAGGCTACTCTCGGCGAGGCCTTCGATATGCCTATCGGCACTAACGTTGAGGGCAAAATGGCTGCCGCTATAAAGAGACTCGGCGAAAACGTTACCGCCTTCAATATGGACTTCACGGCTGACCTTACCATTATCGAAGAGGCTAACGAGCTTGTTCAGAGAATAAAGAACGGCGGCACACTCCCGATGTTCACATCATGCTGCCCCGGCTGGGTAAAGTTTGTTGAGCATTACTATCCCGAGTTCCTGCCCAACCTTTCAACCTGTAAGTCTCCTCAGGCTATGTTCGGCGCTGTTCTCAAGGGCTATTATGCTCAGAAGAACAACATCGACCCGAAGGATATCTTCGTTGTCAGCGTAATTCCCTGTACTGCAAAGAAGTTCGAGGCTACAAGACCTCAGCTCCGTTCTGACGAGAACTATGACGACGTTGACGTAGCACTCACCACAAGAGAGCTTGCAAGAATGATAAAGCGCGCAGCTATCGATTTCAACGAGCTTCCCGAGGAAGATTTCGACGCTCCGTTCAACAAGGCAACGGGCGGCGGCATAATCTTCGGCGCAACGGGCGGTGTTCTTGAGGCTGCTCTCAGAACCGCTGCAAGGATCCTCGACGGCGACTTCAAGAAGGTCGACTTTGAAGAGGTACGCGGACCCGAGGCTGTTCGTGAGGTCACCTACGAGGTAGCAGGCGTTAAGGTCAACGTAGCCGTTACTTCAGGTCTCGGCAATGCAAGAATGCTCCTTGAGAAGATCAAAAAGGGCGAAGCAAACTATCATATGGTTGAGATAATGGCTTGTCCCGGCGGCTGCATCAACGGCGGCGGACAGCCCACAAGAAGCGACAGCGTCAGCAACTATGTTGATTACAAGGCTCTTCGCTCCAAGGCTCTGTATGATCTCGATAAGAATGCAGAGTTCAGAGTATGCGATGACAGCCCCGTTATCAAGATGATCTATGATGAGTTCTTCGGAGCTCCCGGTCAGGAGAAGTCGCATCATTATCTGCATACCTCTTACGTTGCAAGAGATAAATATTACAAATAATTCAGAGCATTTCTGAAACAAAGGGCTGCTGCACCCAAAAAGTGCAGCAGTCGTTTTTATGCTTTTTCATATCTTCTGCGAAGCTTTAGCAGCGCCTTTTTTTCTATTCTTGAAACGTAAGAGCGGGAGATCTTCAGCTTAGCGGCGACCTCTCTCTGGGTGAGGGCTTTTATACCGTTAAGACCGTATCTCAGCCTGATAATCAGCGCCTCTCTGGGTGTCAGACATTCCTTTATATACCGCGGCAGCTTTTCCGTCTTTATCTTAAGATCAAGCTCCTCGGCAATGCTGTCCTCGGCGGCAAGAACATCGCTCAGGGTAAGAGCGTTTCCGTCCGTGTCGTGGTCTATCTCCTCGTTCATTGAGACGTCAAGAGCGTTTTTCCTTGCGCTGCGGAAATACATCAGTATCTCGTTTTCGATGCACCTTGAAGCATAGCTTGAGAGCCTTATGTTTTTTTCATAGTTGAACGTGTTTATCGCCTTTATAAGCCCGATAGTCCCTATAGAAACAAGGTCGTCGGGGTCTGCGCCCGTGCCGTAGTATTTTTTTACAATATGAGCCACGAGTCTCAGATTATGCTCGGTAAGCTTATTTCTTGCGCCGATATCGCCGTGCGACGACTTTATCAGCAGCTCTTTTTCTTCATCGGCGGAAAGCGGTCTGGGAAACGCTCCCGCTCCTTTGACGTGCAGAATAAATATCATCGATAGCTTTGCAAGTATTGCCGAGATCAGCTCAAGCATATTATCACCCCGCTCATTATTATGCGCTCTGCCTGTATATTATTCGACATATTTTTTGTATAAAATCAGTAATGAATCTGAAATTGCAGCGCCTATCTATAAAAAGTTTGTTCATAATGTCCTGTAAGGTTATGTGCCTTTATACGTAAAGCAATATAGCTTTATATAGAATATTTCAGATTTCCGACTTGACATAAATCACAAAAGTGTTATAATTGATTTATATATTTCTTTCACTTCTTGTATCTTCAGAAAGGACGATGGCATAATGACCCGTTATAAAAAGCTTTCATTAAGGATAATATCGGCATTTACTGCATTTATAATGCTGCTGACGCTGTTTCCCGCAGTATACGGCAGCAGCGTAAAGGCGGAGGATGATATTGGGATCGTGATAAACAAATTTGACCTTCAGCTGCTCAGCGGAGCAGACAGTACCGATGACGGATACGTCTGGACTCCGTACGACAGCACAAAGGGTCACAGGTTCCTTTTCCGTTTGCAGTATGCCTTTTCGGGCACGGGCAGCATTCCCGCAGGGGGAATAAATATCACCCTGCCCAAAAGGATAGTAAGGGACAGGAGGGAAGGCTTTGCGGATCAGTTTTATATATCACTGCCCTCAAGGAACGAAGCGACCGCAGCGAACGACTTTGCTTATTCCTACAACGGGAGCAGCGTAGTCATCTCAAACACACACGCTCTTTCGGCTGCTCAGAACGGATATTTTGAGTTTTCCTACGAGACGACAAAGACCACCTTTGAATATGAGGATATGTCATTTACCGACGAGTGCTTTGCTGACCTGCAGATAAGCCGCAGCGGTATGTCCCTCTCCCGTCAGTCGGATATATACAGTATATGCATAAATACCACGGCGAATATATCCAAGACCGAGGTCGCCAAGCCCGATATGATGTATACTGTCTGGCAGAACGATTGGGGAGAGAAGCCCGAG
>CACWNZ010000206.1 GCA_902762335.1 uncultured Ruminococcus sp.
CAAATAATGGTCTACAATTCTCTTCTGCACTTTACCCGTGCAAAGTCCTGGAAGCTAAGAATCTGTCTTCAGATTTTTTTGTTGGAAATGCAGACCGAGATAGACAAGCTGCAGGCTGACTATATGACCTATACCGCAAGGGACGATAACAAGAAAAGCCCGATATACCGCAAGGCGACCGTGACGGTCAAGGTAAACTCGCAGAGCTACACACTTGACGAGGTAGGAATAAGACTTAAGGGCAATCAGTCTATCGAGCCCGTATACGACAGCAGCGGCACTCCGAATATATGCAGCTTTAAGCTCAGCTTTGACGAGACCTTCGATGATAAGGACGAATACGGCTCGGAAGCTAAGGTATGGACGGACAAGGCGGCCCGTGAAAAGAGAAAGAAGCGCAAACTTGCCACACTCAACGAGCTTGACATAAAGTGGAATATCTGCTATGACGACACAAATATAAGAGAGATATACGCAACGAAGCTGTTTGAAGCGGAAAACGTCCTTGTGCAGAAGATAGGTCTTTCTCAGCTTTCGCTCAACGGAAACAACTACGGTCTTGTGAAGATCTACGAGCCGGTAGACAAGACCTTCCTTGAAAAGAGACTGCCCGAGTCCGCTATAGGCGGCGACCTCTATAAATGTATGTGGTCCGAATGCAGCAACAGCGGCTCACGCACGGGACACTGGCGCGGTGCGACCTACAAGACCGACAACTCCTACGGCATACAGGACAACGCCAAGGGTATAAAATACAACTTCAACCTCAAGACGAACAAGAAGACCTCAAAGCATACCGCGCTGCAGAACTTCCTCAACGTGATAAACAAAACGACCGTCACGAAGGAAGAGCTTGAAAAGGTGCTCGACGTGGATTATTATGCGTCCTTTATGGCGGCATCGTACTTTGCGGGCGATCCCGACGACATACGCAACAATTTCAACAATCACTATATCTACTTCCGCAAGGACAACGGCAAGGCGATATTCATAGTATATGACAACGACCGCACCCTCGGCATTACCTACGGACTTAACAGGAACTGCGCAGAACGCAACCCGTACTCGAACTATGCGGCAACAGGCGGTGAACAGCAGAATCCGCTCATAAAAAAGACCGTCAGCCATAACGCTTCGATAGAGCTCATCTACGTGAGAAACAAATTTGCAGCAGAGCTGAAAAAGCTTTCGCAAACACCCATGCTTACAAGCGATGCGGACTTCAATAAGATGTATAACACCGCAAAGGCAAACTATGAGGATATAATTACCCCCTATACCCGCTTTGCAAATCAGGACGAGACCTTTAAGTTCAGTCTTGACGGCAACAAGAACGGCGGCGACAGGGCGAATATGTCATTCGAGCAGTTCCGCTCGCAGATAATGGAAACCTACAAGACGTCGGAGCCCTGAGAGCAGATCAACAGCAAACGGCACGGCAGACCCGATATATCGGGCTGCCGTGCCGTCTTTTATTTTTGTATATCATCTTGCAACGGGTCTTGCGACAAAGCATTCGTCATAGCGCGACGAAAAAAAATCCCTGCATTTTTCGGCGCTGTCGGCATCGGTAAATATCCCGAAGACCGCCGAGCCGCTGCCTGTCATAATCGCGCCCCTTGCGCCGTGACTGAGCATACCGAGTTTTATCTCGTCTATCCCGGGCAGAGAAAGCACCTCTTCAAACTTGTTGTAAAGTCCCCGCGCTATCGCTTCGGTATCTCCGCCGCAAATGCCGTCCGTCACCGGCTCGGGACTTCTGACCGATACGTAGCCTGCCTCATCGCAGCGCCTGTACGCCTCTGCGGTAGATACGTTCACCTCGGGCTTTACTATCACGAACAGGCATTCCGGCATATCGGGCAGGGGCGTAAGGATAGTTCCTATGCCCTCCGCCGTCATCGTTCCGCCGTATACGCAGAACGGTACGTCCGCGCCTATCTCCTCGGCGATCGCCGCAAGCTCCCTTTCGCTGTGGGGCTCGCCCGTCAGAGTGTTAAGAGCCTTAAGCACGGCAGCGGCATCTGCGCTGCCCCCAGCCATGCCCGCCTGTGACGGAATGGTCTTTTTTATCCTTATACTCACACCCGCAGGCTCTCTGCCTATGCTTTGCATGAACAGAGCCGCCGCCTTATACGCGGTGTTGCTCTCGTCTGCGGGTATCCTGCTGTCGGTACATTCTATCCGAATAGGCGCGCCGCTGTTTTCGAGCGATACCGTCACCTCGTCAAATACCGATACGGTCTGCATTACCATGCTGACAAGGTGGTAGCCGTCGGAACGCCTGCCCGTTATGTCAAGAAATAAATTGAGCTTGGCGGGTGCGGACAGCGTAAGCCTCATCGGTACTCCTCCTTTACAGCTTTCTGCCGTTTTCATCGAGGAAGCGCTCGATCCTTACTACAGCCTCCTGAATGTGCTTGAGCGAATATGAATAGGATACCCTTGCAAAGCCCTCGCCGCAGTCGCCGAAGGCCGTACCCGGAACTATTGCGACCTTCTGCGAATATATCAGCTTCTCGCAGAAGTCCTCGCTCGTCAGACCGGATATCTTTATGGACGGGAAAACGTAGAACGCGCCCTCGGGCTCAAAGCAGGTAAGTCCCATTCTGCAGAACTCCTCAACTATGAATCTTCTCCTTATGTCATATTCCTCTCTCATGTGCTCGATATCGCTGTCGCCGTGCTTGAGCGCCTCAATGGCCGCATACTGCGACGGTGTGGGAGCGCTCATTATAGCGTATTGGTGCAGCTTGAGCATACTCGATATCACGGGCTCGGGACCGAGAGCGTAGCCGAGTCTCCAGCCTGTCATGGCGTAGGCCTTTGAAAAGCCGCTGACTACTATCGTGCGCTCCTTCATGCCCTTTATATCGGCAAAGGAAACGTGTCTCTCCTTGCCATAGGTCAGCTCGCCGTATATCTCGTCCGAGAGAACGAGTATATTGTGCTTTTCAAGCACCTTGGCTATCTCCTCAAGGTGCTCCCTTCTCATGACCGCGCCCGTAGGATTGTTCGGGAAGGGAAGTATAAGCAGCTTGGTGCGCGGAGTTATGCTTGCCTCAAGCTCGGCAGCGGTAAGACGGAAGCCGTTTTCGGGCTTAGTCTCGATTATGACGGGCGTTCCGCCTGCCATTATGGTCATAGGCTCGTAGCACACGAAGGCGGGCTGAGGAATAAGCACCTCGTCGCCCTCCTGCACAAGAGCCCTTATGCAAAGGTCTATGGCCTCAGAGCCGCCAACGGATACGAGCACCTCTGTTTCGGGGTCGTATTCTACATTAAAGCGCCTTGCGTAGTAATTGCATATCTGCTGTCTGAGCT
>CACWNZ010000207.1 GCA_902762335.1 uncultured Ruminococcus sp.
GGGACGAAGCATTTTGCAAGGAAGTAATCGGGTATATCCTGAAGGACGACCCTTTCAAGAAGTCTTCTGCCCAGCTCGAGCCTTTCCTTTAGGGGAACGCTCTCGGTAGAAAGCTTTGACTCGAGCGTTACGCCCTGCGTGTATCTCATAACGATACAGAGCCTGCCGTCATATATGAAGTGCTCTCTGTAATCGGTGAACGCCTCTTTATTGACAGTATCGGTAAGGCGGCTGACGAGGTCGGCGAACAGGGTGCTGTCCTTTATGCTCATTATCCTGCACAGACCGCCGCCGCTGACGTCGCGGCATATAAACGTGTCGTATTTTTCGGTACTTCCCTTTATACCTATGACGGGATATTCATGCTCGAAGGTCCTTATTATCAACGGCAAGCCCTCCTTTCCTCAGTATTCTGCGGGAGCTATTTTCTGACGACCACCATAATGGAAGCCTTTACGTCGGGGAATACGGCGCTCTGAGCTATAACCTCATACACGCCCTCCGCCACGGGGGCGGTATACTGTCCGTTATCGTCTATATTGCCGCCCGAGGCAGGCACTACCGACCAGCGAAGGGTCTTGTTTGCCATATTCATGCACACGGCGTCAAGATATTTGCTCTCTCTCGGCTTTAGCACGAGGGAGTTGGGCTTTATGAGTATCTTCATGTCGCTGCTGTCGTTAACGGTCTCGTCCACGTCGCGTATCGCAGTCCATTTTACCTCAACGAAATCATCAAGCACCGTGGCTGTGGTCATTACGCCTATGACGAAGCTGCCCTTTGAGGGATCAAGCTTAGCTGCGACCTTTATCTGCGGAACGTCCTCCCTGAATATCTCGGAATCGCCGTAGACGGTGCTGTCCTTTTTTGTTTTGAGCCCTAAGATCACAGTAACGCTGCCGAGACCGAGCCCGTGGATTATCTCCTCGGAATAGAAGGTCTTGTTCTTTACGCTGCCCGAGCTGAGATCTATTCTGCATACGCCGCTTGCGACGTCGCTGTCGTTTGCCCTTGACGCGTGAACGGGCTCCTCACCCGAAGCTCCAAGGGGCATAGCCTTATCCTCAAGGCTCATGAGCGCGTGTCGGAAGAGCGCATACTGAAGCGTGTTGTTTATAACGTACTGACCGAAGGGTACTGCCGTTACGTTTTCGATGACCGCCGTTTCGCCCGCATTGACGAGGTCTATGCGCGCAAGATAGAGCCGTCTGCTCATCGAGCTTCTCAGCAGGGTATCCATGTCCTTATCGAAAGCCGAACGGAAGATCCTTTCGGATATATCTCCGCTGACGACGAGAGCCTCGCTGCGCCCCGAAGCCGTACCCTCTGCGGGCTTGTTATCGCAGGAAAGCCTGAAGGTGGCGGGGTCTATGCTTGCAGAAGCCTCGGCATCTGTCACGTTATTTGATCTGAGCTTATAGACGAGCGTATATTTACCCGTTTTTTCGGTAAGAGCTTCGTTGAATCTTACGGAAAGCACGGAGCTGTCGCCGTTTTCTCCCGTGAGGCAAATAAGCTGTATATCATAGGAAAACGAGATGAACTGCTTTGTGAAGGTCTCTATCTCAACGCGCAGCTCAAGCTCCGAAAGCGGAGAAACGAATCTCGGCATGACGTGGCGGATACGCAGCTTATCGTCGCTGAATACTGTCGTTCCGTGCTCGTACAGCTCTTTTACGGGGTCGGTATCGTCTGCGGGCTCGGCAGAGGTGAGAAAAAGCTCGTAGCCCTCTCTCAGTCTGTCGCAGGCGGTATTCTGTCCGCCCGAGCCGAGGTCGTAAGCCTGACCCTTTTCCTCCTCCTTATACTCTATACAGAGGTAGACGTAAGGGGCGGAGCCGCTGCCGAGGGCGGTATCGAAGCCGTTTATCATGGCGAGCTTTTTGGTAACGGGGCTTGATACGACTATCTCTCTGCCCGTATTGTCGAGCGCCAATCCGCTTTCTACCGAGAGGGTCTGCTCGTCGATCCTGACGACGTTAAGACCGCTGACGACGCCGCAGCCGTTTATAAGACGGTTTATCAGCCTGCGCTTGTCGTTGACGTACTTTTGCTCGGCATTGAAGTTTTCCACGCTGAGAAGCATACCGTAGTAGTATTTGTTTCTCTCAAAAGGATAAAGCTGTGTATTCTTCATTATAGCTGTCCGCAGGAGCGGACTTCCCTCCTTTATTTCAAGACCCCGTGAGGAGCCGGTCATTCATCGTTATTATCTCCGCCGAGAGTTGAGAGCATGAGCTGTGAACTGCCGTCGAGCGCCGCGGGACGGTAAACGCCGAGAGCGCTGTTGACCCCGAGAAAGGAATGCTCCCCGAGGAAGATAAACGGATCGAGCTCGACTATTTCAAGCTCAAGCGTAACGGGCAGCATCTGCATGGCGATCTTTCTTATCACGTCAAGGTCATGTCCCCGCTTTACGAGGACGGTGACGGTATAGGGATCGGCGCTTTTCAGGCGCGAGGCGTCTACGCCCGGGGGAAGCTGTGCCGTGTCGTTCATAAGCTCGAAGCCCTCTATTATAAACGGCTTTTCTCCCGTATAAAGCTCTATCAGCTCGGAGAGTCCCTGTCTTGTTCCTCTTATGCGGTACAGCCGCACCGCATTGAGAAGGAGACGTCTGAGCTTTTCCCCGCTCCATATATCCGTATCCGATATATCGAGCCACGAGGCGAGCCATTCAAGAAGCTCGTCATCGGTGCTTTCGGGATCGAAGCGTCTTGACATTCCCGCTATTTCCGCATCAAGCTCCTCATAGACCGTCTGAAATACCGCAAGATAGCGCTCAAGAAAATGCGTATCGCCGTCGCTGCTCCTGTATATCTGCGGCAGATAGTCTATCCACGATACCGCGGGAAGATATATCATTATATCCGAAAGCCCCGCAGGCGACCCGCCCGAGCTGTACTGCTCTATCAGCACCCACAGGTATCTTCCCCTTACCTCGTGCAGAAGGATATCCGAGGCTCCCGACACCCGCTTTGCGGTAAAGCAGGCAAAGGCGTCGGTCTTTTGCGAAAGGGTGAGCCTGTCGTCCTCAAACAGCTCGTAGAGGGTCATGGTATCTCCGCCGAAGCTCACCTCGTTTTTTTCCGCCGCGTAGACGGTGACCTTAAGGTCCTCCTTCTCACAGCCCGACGCACCTATAACGAGCCTGTGCCAGCTTGAATCGTACTCTCCGCTGTCGAAGATCCTCGTCATAAAGCTGCCTACGCCCGTTTTTTTATCAAGGCTGAAGAACAGCCCGCCGCCGCGGGGCTCCATGTTTTCATAAAGACCCCGTCGGTAATCCTCCGTCTTGTTTATTATAAAGTATTT
>CACWNZ010000208.1 GCA_902762335.1 uncultured Ruminococcus sp.
GGGTCTTAAAGCCAAATTTGAAAGCTACCTTGCCGCTCAGAAGCACCCCGTCCTGAACACCGAGGGCAAAGAAAGCATTAAAAGCATTTTAGGCAAGCTCCTTGACAACTAGACGGACGATAAAACTATGACGGCTATAGAGAACGTCGTGTGGATCTCACTGTTCAACAAATGGATCGGACGCGGGATCGAAAACGACGAAAAGGATCCTGTTGATAATGAGGTAACAGAATTATTCAAAAAGCTGAATGATATCAAGGTCACCGGTATTGAAGATATTGATAGCATAACCGGAGTCGATGAAGAGTTGAAGACTATGCTGCACAGCATTTTCGATGAGGCATGGAAAAGCAGGAAGAAAAAAGAGCTCTTTCTTCTGCAAAGTCTCAGGGATATGCTGTCCACGCCCGCGGCAAAGCGTCTGCGATTTGGCTGGGAGCTTGTTATCACCTATCAGCTCACCAAGGAGGAGCAGGAAAAGGTGAATGAAGAAGCCGCCGCAAATAAAGCAGGCGGCAGCAAATCCTCAAGCCCGACCCTTGAAAAGATATTCCGAGACCGCACGCTTGAAATACTTGAGCTGTACGGTTATGATGAAAAATTCAAAAAGAAGTTTAAGAAAAAGTAATAACCTTCAGGCTCCGTCCCCTGCGTTTGCATAAGGAAAACGCAGGGGCGTTTGCGTATCGGCTAAATGATACGAATGACAGTAATATATAATAAATCTTAGTATTATGATAAGTTTTTTGCGGGGTAGCATTTAAGGACAAAATAATCGGCGGAGGGCAGGCTATATTTGGAGGATATTTCAGCTAAAACGGGCTTTACTTTTATATGCATTTTGTTGTATTATAGATTGGTAAGAGTAGATTTCTGTCATGAACGGAGGCTTTTATAATTTATGGATAACACAGAAAAAAGGAACGATGAAAGCCGCTTCAAGGTCGTAAGGGCTACTGAGGCGGCAGCAGAAGATACAACCGACAACAGCATTGACGAAAACGAGAATACGAACGCACCCGTATCGCTGATAAAAGAGGAAAGCGCTCCCGTTTCTCTTGTAAAGGAGGACACCGCGCCGACAGCGGACAGCTCTGACGAGGACGAGGACGAGATAGTTTTTGCAGGAGGAGAGCCGCTTGCAGCGCCCCCCGCAGCTGCCCCCGTAATTGCCGCCCCCGCAGCCGAGGAGGAAGCGGACGACAGCGTCGCCGAGAGCGCGGTAGTATTTGCGGCGCAGGGCGCGACACCCAAAAAGACTAAAATAGCAAGAGCAAAAAAGAGATCTCCGCTGGTACCCGTGCTTGCCACCTTTGCGGTGCTTTGCGCAGGCGCGGCTATAGGCACGGTGATCTGGGCGGTAAATAAGGATAAGCCCGCCGAAAGCGGTACGGTAAGCTCACAGTCCCCCACGGGCGCAAATTCGGGACAGATCTCTACTGCCGAAAAGGTATCCGACAGCGCGGCGGACAATTCCGGGGTATCGGAGGAGCCGCTTGAAATAAGCGGAGTGGATACGACGAATATCCTCTTCGGCGAGAACGTTACCGTCGAAGGCGTCAGCCTTGCAGGCAAGAGTCTTACACAGGCTCACGCGGCAATGCAGGACAGACTGCTTGAGCTCAGGGACAACATATCCATCACTATGGTGTGCGACGGCAAGACCCTCACCCTCACGCAGAACGACTTTAACTTTGACTCCGACCTTGCAAATGTTCTCCTTCAGGCTTACCACTACAGCAGGGGCGAGCTCAAGGAGCCCACGATCGATAATACATACAATAACGGCGTTACCGACTTCAAGGTAAAAACAAACATAAACACCGAATCCGTTGACGCCGCCATTGAAAAGGCTGCCGCCTTCTATGACGTTCAGCCCGTAGATGCCCACGTTACGAAGTTCGACCCCAACGCATCGCAGAAGTTTGAATACGCGGACGGCTCCGACGGCTTCCTGCTCGATCACGACGAGCTCAGCGGCAAGATCAAGGGCATACTCGATCAGGGCGAAAAGACGGGCAGCTTCTCTATAGAAACACATCAGACACCCTTCAAGATCTCTCTTGATGAGATAAAGGCAAAAACAAAGCTCATAGCCTCGCACCGCACTACGGCGGCAAACGTCGAGGCTTCAAACTCCAACATGAAGCTTGCCATAAGGGCTATCAACGGCACGGTGCTGCAGCCCGGCGAGACCTTCTCGTTCAACGATATCACGGGAGATACCACAAACGGCAATATGCATTACTATCCCAACGGCACCGAGGGCGCTTACGTTCCCTCAACGGCATATTCCCACGGCAAGATAGTACAGGATTACGGCGGCGGTATCTGTCAGGCATCTACCACCACCTATCTCTGCGCGCTCAAGGCTAATATGGAGGTCGTTGAAAGACACGCGCATCTTTACGCTTCGTCCTACGCCGCATACGGACTTGACGCTACCGTTGACTACGGCAACCTTGACATGAGATTCAAGAACAACTTTGACCTTCCCGTATACATCTGCACCTACGTATATGACTACACGGGCGACGGCAACGAGGAGATCATGGTAGAAATGTACGGACCAATATCCGAGGAATACGACGAGATAGTTCCCGTCGGCTGGGTCACCTACGCAGACTCGAACGGCTTTGCCGCAAAGGGCGCAAAGGTCTACTTCAAGGACGGCAAGGAGGTCGACAGGGTAGTTCTTCCCTCGGGCTCCTACGACTATCACTATGAATCCTACTATTCCGTTATAAACTATATGCCGAACGATACCTCATTCGGTCCCGATGCATACGCCACCTATGAGACACCTACGGTCTACTGTCCCGGCGGCTGCGGAGAAAGTTCTCCCATAGCCTACGGCACTGCCGCTCAGGTGCTCAGCAAGGCAAGAAGCTCGGCGCCTGCCGAGGCTTCAAAGCCTGCGGAGGCATCAAAGCCCTCCGGCGCGGTAATAACCACCCGCTGAACGGCTCGATAAACGAATAAAGCAGACACATGAGCCGCAGGAGCCTACGCTTCGGTGGCTCATAATGCAAAATGGAGGTCATGATATGAGCGATAACGAAAAGCAGACCGAGGCGCAGAAGGAAGCCTCATCAGCGGAGGAAAAAAAGACCGCAGAGGCTCCCGAAATAATAGAAGACTTCACCGTAGTATCGGCGGACGGCAGCGCCGCAGACAGTTCCCAAAAGCCCGGGACTAAAAAGAAATTCCCCGTTATACCCGTTGCTTCGATAGCCGCTGCGGTCCTGCTTTGCGCAGGAGCCGCCGCTGCAGTGATAATGATAAATAACAATAACAACAAAACGGTACAGAC
>CACWNZ010000209.1 GCA_902762335.1 uncultured Ruminococcus sp.
ATCTATGTCTTTGCGCCGTATCAAATACAATTTGTATATTAATCGTAAATTATATACTATTTGTATATTGCTTTTCTTTATTATACTATTCGTAGTTCATGCTTCTGACTGTTTGATATATTCATATTTTCCCGCATCGAGTCTGTCCTTAAGAACGGCAAGGTCGCCGTCTGCGGCAAGCTGTTCCTTTTTCTCTTTGGGAAGCGTCTTTATCAACGCTTCGAGCCTTGAAGCGCTCGAGCGGTCATCGCTCTGCCACAGGGCGATAAAGCCGACCGCCCTGTGAGAACGGGTATAGCCCGCCGCTTTTTTTCCTGCCCCGAGATGTTCTCTCAGTCTGCGCTGCGGGTCGGTGGTAATGCCCGTATAGACAGTGCCGTCCGCACATCTGAGCATATAGGTGTAGTACATGGCTTTACTGCTGCTGCCTGCGGCGGAGCATCTCCTCATGATCCTCCTTTACCGCGCGGTACAGCTCGCCGCTCGTCCAATCCTTGTTGGTATCGGTGATTATCGCCTTGAGCGCCACTCTGCCGACACCGTGCTTCCGCAGGGACTTGAGCAGCATATCTATATCCTCGCTGCCGAAGCCGCACATCACAAGCAGCTCGTCATCAAAATCCGTGAGCTCTCCGCTCTCTGCGTTCTCATATCCCTTCAGCTCTGCAAGACTGCCGAGCCTTTTGCCGTAGTCGGCTTTGGCTATCTCCTTTGTGAGCGCCTTTACCGACACCGCCGAGAGTCTGACTCCCGAAAGCCTTTCGCCGCTGAAATTATATAACAAAATAAGCTTTTTCATCAATCTGTCCTTCTTTAATCCGTATCAAGCTTGAGCACAGCCATAAACGCCTCCTGCGGCACCTCTACGGTACCGAGCTGGCGCATACGCTTTTTGCCCTCCTTCTGCTTTTCAAGGAGTTTTTTCTTTCGTGTTATATCGCCGCCGTAGCACTTTGCAAGAACGTCCTTGCGCATAGCCTTGACTGTTTCACGCGCGATTATCTTGCCGCCTATACACGCCTGTATAGGCACCTCGAAGAGCTGGCGCGGTATCTTTTCCTTCAGCTTCTCCGCCATTTTCCTTGCCCTGCTGTACGCTTTATCGGCATGGATTATAAACGAGAGCGCATCTACTACATCGCCGTTGAGCATTATATCAAGCTTGACCAGCTTGCTCTCCTCATAGCCCGCCACCTCGTAATCAAAGGACGCATATCCTCTTGTACGGGATTTGAGCGTGTCGAAGAAGTCATACACTATCTCGGCAAGCGGAAGTATATAATGAATATCAACTCTGTCGGCATCTATATAGGTCATGTCCTTGAACACGCCTCGCCTGTCCTGACACAGCTCCATAATATTTCCCACGTATTCCGAGGGAGAATAGATATGCGCCTCTGTAACAGGCTCCTCAGCCTTGGCGATCTGCCCGGGGTCGGGATAGTTTGTCGGGTTGTCTATATATTCTACAGTGCCGTCTGTCTTGGTTATCCTGAAGATAACGCTCGGCGCCGTTGTGATAAGGTCGAGATTATACTCTCGCTCAAGCCTCTCCTGGATTATCTCCATGTGCAGAAGTCCTAAAAAGCCGCATCTGAAGCCGAAGCCAAGGGCTACCGAGGTCTCAGGCTCAAAAGAAAGAGCCGCATCGTTGAGCTCAAGCTTTTCAAGAGCCTCTCTCAGGTCGGGATATTTTGCGCCGTCAGCGGGATAGATACCGCAGAATACCATGGGCTGAACCGCGCGGTAGCCCGGCAGGGGTTCGGCGGCAGGTCTTGCGCTCAGAGTAACAGTATCGCCCACCCTTGCATCGCTCACGGTCTTTATCGAGGCGGCGATATATCCTACCTCACCCGCGTAAAGCGCCTCGGCAGGCTCAAGGCTCGTCGCCCTCATAAAGCCGCACTCAACGACAGTGAATTCCTTGCCCGTTGCCATTAGCCTTATGGTATCTCCTACATGGAGCTGACCCTCTTTTACTCTGACATAGATGATAACTCCCTTATAGCTGTCGTAGTAGGAGTCGAATATAAGCGCCTGAAGCGGTTTGCCGTCGTCGCCGTCAGGTGCGGGAACGAGCTGTACTATCTGCTCCATTACGTCATGGATATTTATACCCACCTTTGCCGAGATACACGGCGCGTCCTCTGCGGGAAGTCCTATCACGTCCTCTATTTCCTTCTTCACCCTGTCGGGATCGGCGCTTGGAAGGTCTATCTTGTTTATGACCGGAACTATCTCAAGTCCCGCATCGAGGGCAAGATAGGTATTCGCAAGGGTCTGAGCCTCTATGCCCTGAGATGCGTCTACCACAAGGACCGCGCCCTCACACGCCGCAAGGGAACGCGATACCTCATAGTTGAAGTCCACGTGACCCGGGGTATCTATCAGGTTGAAGATATACTCCTCGCCGTCGTCGGCATTATAAACAAGGGTGACCGCGTGTGCCTTTATCGTTATGCCTCTTTCTCTCTCAAGCTCCATATTGTCAAGGAGCTGATCCTCCATGTCGCGCACCGCGACGGACTTGGTCTGCTCAAGTATCCTGTCCGCAAGCGTGGATTTTCCGTGGTCTATGTGCGCTATTATACTGAAATTTCTTATCCTGCTCTTGTCTCTTGCCATTTTTCCACCTACTCCGTTTATTCCTGTGAAAAGGCTTATTTGCCGTAATCCTCGTCCATAAGCTTTTTAAGCTTCTTTCCCTTTGAGGATATTACTATATTGGCTATTATCATGCCGATAAGCGCCGCTCCGAAAAGTCCTATGCCGCAGTAAAGCAAAATTGCTCCCGTACTCATCTAACGTCACTCCTTTATCCAATCGTTTTCCTTGAGCCTGTCGTAAAGCGTTTCCATTGTCGCTATATATACGCTGCTCGTACCGTCCACCTTGTTCTGTCTGTCCAGCTTTTCTGCCTTGTCATAGTATTTCTTGAAGTTATCATAGCTTCTTCTTGTAACAGGCAGTGCCGCCTGCTTGTCCGCCTCAAGTATGGCAAGTCTTGCGTATACGTCGGGGTCATCAGGAAATTCCGTCATCATATCGTTGAGTATGCTCTGCGCTTTCACTGTATCGTCAAGGTATTCGTAGGCCGTTGCAAGGTTGAAGTCGCTCTTTTTCGATACTGCTCCGCTCTTCTTCAGCTCGGTATAAATATCCGCCGCCTTCCGGGCGTACTGCTTCTTTTCTTCACCGTCCGCATTGCCCGCTTTGCTGAGATACGCCTCTGCGCACATCACCTGTGCGGCTCTTTTGCGTGAAGCGTTGAGTATATTTTCGTGCTTTTCTACGGTGCTTATTATC
>CACWNZ010000210.1 GCA_902762335.1 uncultured Ruminococcus sp.
CATCGTTGTTGTAAAGAACAAGAAGAAAAAGAACAATAACGGCGGCAGCAATAATCCTCCCGCTCCTCCCACTCCTCCTGCGCCTCCCGCTGCGCCGAATGACACTCCCGACAGCGTTGTCAATCCCGTTGTTGACGTTACACCCCAATCACCGATAACGCTTAAAAAACCATGATCGCTAAGCCCAAAAACACGGCATACCCCGTAAGGTATGCCGCGTTTTCTTATCAATGCCATGAATATTAACATTTCGTGCTATCAGAAGGAATAATGCCACGAAATCTAACATAAAATGTAAATTTGTGTTGGTAGAAAAAAGGAAAAATCATGCTATAATAATATCAGAAGGAGGCGGTAAGCGATGAACGATAAGCTCAGAGACTTAAGAATGCACGCAAAAATGACGCAGGAGGAGCTTGCGGAGCGTATGAACGTATCAAGACAGTCCGTTGCAAAATGGGAAAACGGCGAAAGCGTACCCGATATAATAAAGTGCGGCGAGCTTGCAAAGGTATTCGATCTTTCGGTAGAGGATATAGCGAATATCTTTCTTGAGGAGAACGACGCAAAAAGCTTCAAACCCAAGAATAAGTTTATTTTCGGAAAGTGCGTAATAGAGGATAATAAAATAGTCATACCCGACGAGGCGATGAGGGTATTCGGAATGAAAAACGGCGACGAGTTCGTAATGCTTGGCGATATAGAACAGGGAATAGCCCTTACCCCGCTCAAGCAGGTAGACGACTTTATCAGAGAGGTCGTAAACGCACCGACCTACGGAGGAGAGAGCAAAAAATGAAAACGATCATCAAGTTATCGGGAATAACCAAAAAATTCGGAACAAAGACCGCCGTAAAGGATCTTGACCTTGAGATATACGAGGGCGAGATATTCGGACTTCTCGGTGTAAACGGCGCAGGAAAGACCACGACTATCCGTATGCTGACGGGGCTTTCGGCAGTGACCTCGGGCGAGGCGGAGGTAATGGGCTTCAGCGTTAAGACCGACCTGCAGGAGATAAAGAAGATAACCAACATCTCCACACAGGAGACGGCCGTAGCCGGCAACCTCACCGTGAGAGAAAACCTTGAGTTCATAGCTAAGATATACGGTCTGAGCAAGGAGCAGACCGAGAAGAATATCGCGGATATATTCAAAACTCTCGAGCTGGGAGAGGTAGAAAAGCAGAAGGCAAAGACCCTTTCGGGCGGCTGGCAGAGAAGGCTCAGCATTGCAATGGGACTTATCACCGAGCCGAAGATGATCTTCCTTGACGAGCCCACCCTCGGTCTTGACGTTATAGCAAGAAGAGAGCTGTGGAAGATAATAACGGCGCTCAAGGGCAGGGTGACGGTGATCCTTACAACGCACTATCTTGACGAGGTAGAGGCGCTCTGCGACAGGATAGCGATCATGGCAAAGGGACAGGTAAAGGCGCTCGGCACAGCCCCCGAGCTGAAAAAGCTTGCAGGCAAGGAAAAGCTTGAGGACGCCTTTGTAGAAATAGTCGGAGGTGCTGTCGAATGAGAGCATTAACATTTTCATCAAGAAACATAAAGGAACTGCTGCGCGACCCGCTCAGCTACATATTCTGCCTGGGTATGCCCATACTCATGCTCATAGTCATGACTATCGTAAATCAGTCTATCCCCGAGTCGCCCGCTCTTCCCGCAGGAGTGCCGATACCCGAGGACACCGTTATGACCCCCACGGTATTTCAGATACAGAAGCTCACCCCCGCAATGGCTGTTTTCGGCATGACCTTCGTTATGCTGTTTGCCTGCATGAGAGTATCGTCCGACCGCTCGGGAGCCTTCCTCACAAGGCTCTATGCGTCCCCTATGAAGGGCTCGGACTACATTATGGGCTATATTCTCCCGTTCGGGCTTGTAGCTCTCGTTCAGTCGGTCATCACCTACGTCGCAGGTGACATAATAGCTCTTGCAACCGGCAAGGAAGCCTTCAATGTGCTCAACATGATAATATCTCTGCCCCTGCTGCTCCCGTCGATATTCATGTTCATCGGCTTCGGCATACTCTTCGGCGTACTTTTCGGCGAAAAGGCTGCCCCGGGCGTCTGCTCGGCAGTTATTACCGTAGCCTCGCTTCTCGGCGGTATGTGGATGGATCTTGACCAAATGGGCGGCGTACTGCTCGGTATCTGCGACAAGCTCCCCTTCTACCACAGCATAAAGGCGGCAAGGCTCGCCCTTACAGGCGACTTCTCCGAAATGTGGATCTCGCTTCTTATCTGCACAGCTTATGCGGCAGTCATCTTCGGAATATCTGTCTTCGCTTTTGCCAAGAAAATGCAGTCCGACAAGAAGTAATATTTGCCCCCTGTATCAGAAAAGCAGTCTCTTTCCCTGCGGAAAGGACTGCTTTTCTGAATGTGTGATTTAGATGCGGAAAGTGGGTCCGGCGAGCCGCCGGTGCCGATTCGCGCCCCGCGCGCTTGCGCGCGCTTACTTCTTCAGCGTATCATGCTTTCTTCCCGCGGCATCCGGCACGGGCGGCGCTTTAGCGCCGCATGGTACTATTTCCGCCGTCGCGCCCTGAAAAGGGCGCTTTCCGGCTGGTTCTTCATGAACTTCGATTTCTTCATTCTATCAAGCCTACCGTGCCTGCTTTATCATAATGCGGAAAGTGGTCTCAGGCGAGTGCTTTCGCAAACTCCAAACTGAACGGTCTGCACTATGTGTACTATTGAATGACCTGTACCGGTATTCATTCATCAAACAGCGGCGTGGAGAAATAGCGCTCCGCCGTATCAGGCAATATGGTGACGACGGTCTTGCCCTCGCCTAATTTTTCGGCAAGCTTAAGCGCCGCCGCAACGTTTGTGCCTGCGGAAATGCCGCACATTATACCTTCAAGAGAAGCTAACCTTTTAGCTGTTTCTATCGCTTCCTCGTCGGTGACTATGTATATGTGGTCGTATATGTTGGTGTTAAGTATAGAGGGTATTATGCCGTCGCCTATGCCCATTTGTAAATGGGTGCCTATGGTGCCGCCCGCAAGTATTGCGGCGTGCTCGGGCTCAACAGCCCATATCTCTATGTCGGGATACTGCTTTTTCAGCGTTTCTCCTATGCCCGTGATAGTTCCGCCCGTACCTATCCCCGAGCAGAAGCCGTCTATCCTGCCTGCTGTCTGCTCAAGTATCTCAAGAGCCGTATAATACTTGTGGGCGTAAACATTGTTTTCGTTCTCGAACTGCTGGGGTACGAATACCCTCGGGTCGTTCTTCGCCATTTCAAGCGCCGTATCAAGACACTGCTGTATGCACTTGCCGATGTC
>CACWNZ010000211.1 GCA_902762335.1 uncultured Ruminococcus sp.
CTACCGTTGAAAACAGAGGACTGACGGACCTGATACAGGATATCCGCGTTCCTACCGAAACGGTCACCGAGATAAAGGACAACAAGGCAAGACAGGTAGAGAGAAAGATTTTCCCCGGATATGTCATTGTAAAAATGGTGATGAACGACGATTCATGGTACGTCGTGCGCAATATAAGAGGATGTACCGGCTTTGTCGGCCCGAGTTCCAAGCCCGTTCCCCTTACGGAGGAAGAGGTGCAGAGACTCGGAGTGGAAACGAAAACCGTTGAGGTCAACTATGAGGTGGGCGATGCCGTCCGCATCACGGACAGCCCGTTTGAGGATTCTATCGGCGTTGTCGACAATATTGACCTGCAGAACAACAGCGTCCGCGTTGTCATTCATATGTTCGGGCGCGAAACTCCCGTTGAGCTTGAACTGGATCAGGTCGAGCCGCTGGAGTGAGAAAAAGCTGATAACGGATATATATCCGTTGTTATTGAGGGATCATTCCCTCGTGGGAGGAAGCGAAAATTTATCATCGCTCCGTAATTTACCACGAATTTTGGAGGTGCAAGTAAAATGGCTCAGAAGGTAACGGGCTTTATAAAGCTCCAGATACCTGCCGGAAAGGCAAACCCGGCACCGCCTGTAGGTCCTGCGCTTGGACAGCACGGTGTCAACATCATGGCATTCACAAAGGAATTCAACGAGCGTACAAAGAATGATATAGGTCTTATCATTCCCGTAGTTATCACGGTTTACGCTGACCGTTCGTTCACCTTTATTACCAAGACTCCGCCTGCTGCCGTTCTCATCAAGAAGGCCTGCGGGATCGACAAGGCTTCGGGCGAACCCAACAAGAAGAAGGTCGCCAAGATCACTCGTGAGCAGATTCAGAAGATCGCGGAGCAGAAGATGCCCGATCTCAACGCTGCAACTATTGAGACTGCCTGCAGCATGATCGCAGGTACCGCAAGAAGCATGGGTATCGAAGTCGTAGATTGATTTATACCCGGGTGGGAGGAAATAAACTCCGATTTTACCACTGAATAGGGAGGAAAACAATGAAACACGGTAAAAAATATGTCGATGCTGCAAAGCTCATCGACAAGACAAAGGCTTATGAGACAACAGAGGCGATAGACGTATGCCTCAAGACCGCTACGGCTAAGTTTGACGAGACGGTAGAGCTCCACGTAAAGCTCGGCGTTGACTCCCGTCATGCTGACCAGCAGGTAAGAGGCGCTATCGTCCTTCCTAACGGAACAGGTAAGACTGTCCGCGTTCTTGCTATCTGCAAGGGCGATAACGTAGCAAAGGCACAGGAGGCAGGCGCCGAGTACGTTGGCGCTGAGGAGTTCACCCAGAAGATCCAGAGCGAAGGCTGGATGGATTTTGACGTGCTCATCACAACACCCGACATGATGGGTCTTGTAGGCCGTCTCGGTAAGATCCTCGGTCCGAGAGGACTCATGCCTAACCCCAAGGCAGGTACTGTTACACCCGACATCGCCAAGGCTATCAAGGAGGCTAAGGCAGGTAAGATCGAGTACCGTCTTGACAAGACAAA
This sequence comes from uncultured Ruminococcus sp., assembly GCA_902762335.1. Taxonomy (GTDB): domain Bacteria; phylum Bacillota; class Clostridia; order Oscillospirales; family Acutalibacteraceae; genus UBA1213. The sequence goes on from CACWNZ010000211.1 coordinate 1,555, forward strand.
CATCATTCACTGCCCCATCGGCAAGGTTTCCTTCGGTACGGACAAGATCGCCGAGAACTTCGACGCTCTTATCAACGCTATCATCAAGGCTAAGCCCGCCGCTGCAAAGGGTCAGTACATCAGATCCTGCGCCGTTACAACGACAATGGGTCCGTCCGTCAGGATCAACCCCGCTAAGATCGGCGGAGCTGTCTGATTTAGCGTCTGCGGCTCATATTTAAAGCTGTATTCGCGGCGTAAAGGTAGGGTACAGCGTTGAAGCAGATCGCGAAGTCGGGAGCGGCAGCTTGCCGCCGCGAAGTCGGGAGCGGTAGCTTGCCGCCGCGAAGTCGGCACCGGCGGCTCGCCGGCGATAAAAAATCCGCTTGACAAATCAGTCATAGTGTGATAATATCTATATTGCTGTTGACCAAAGACAGCAGGTGCATAATGCATAAGGGTTATCCCGCCTGCCGAGGTTGCGCGTGATTACATTTATATGTGTATTTCTGCGCCCTTCCTCGCAAACGGGAGGGCGCATTTTTTGCGTCAATTTACAAGGAGGTGAATCGTTTTGCCAAGTCAGAAGGTTTTAGAGCAGAAGCAGCAGCAGGTTGCAGAGCTTGCTGAAAGGATCGAAAATTCCGTTGCAGGCGTTATCGTTGATTATAAGGGTATTACAGTTGAGGACGATACAAAGCTTCGTAAGGAGCTTCGTGAGAACGGCGTAAAGTACACCGTTATCAAGAATACTCTCATCAAGCGCGCTGCGGATAAGGCAGGACTCAGCGGTATGGACGAGGTACTGCACGGTACATCGGCTATCGCTACAAGCGCAGAGGACTACGTGGCAGCAGCCCGTATCCTTCAGAAGTTCGCAGATACACATGAGAACTTCAACGTTAAGACAGGCTATCTCGACAACGAGGTCATCAGCCTCGAGAAGATCAAGAGCCTTGCAAAGCTCCCGTCAAGAGAGATACTGCTTGCTAACGTACTCGGTGCGTTCCAGGCACCCATCGCTTCGTTCGCAAGAGCCGTACAGGCTATCGTGGACAAGCAGTCAGAAGGCGCTCCGGCAGCAGAAGAAGCAGCCGAGGCATAATAACAAAAATAATCCTGAAATTTGGAGGTAAATTAAAATGGCATCAGAGAAAGTTACAGCTATTGTAGAAGAATTAAAGGGTCTTACCGTACTTGAGCTCTCAGAGCTCGTACACGCAGTAGAGGACGAGTTCGGCGTAAGCGCAGCTGCTGCTGTTGCTGTTGCTGCTCCCGTAGAGGGTCCCGCAGCTGCTGCTGAGCAGACTGAGTTCGACGTTATCCTCAAGGCTCCCGGCGCAGGCAAGATCAACGTTATCAAGGTAGTTCGCGCTATCACGGGTCTTGGTCTTAAGGAAGCTAAGGCTCTCGTTGACGAGGCTCCCAAGCCCGTTAAGGAGGCTGTAAGCAAGGAAGAGGCAGAGTCCATCAAGGCTCAGCTCACAGAGGCAGGCGCTGAGGTAGAGATCAAATAATCAAACCTGATCGTATCATTAAAAACTGAGAGCGCTGCTCTCGGAACATCACCATAGGAGGTGCAAAGAATGGCAAAATGTGATATTTGCGGTAAGGGAGTTACCTTCGGAATAAAGGTATCTCACTCACACAGACGCTCAAACAGAACATGGAAGCCAAACGTCGTTAAGGTAAAGGCGATAGTAAACGGCAGTCCGAAACGCGTTAATGTCTGCACCAGCAGATAGCGGACAGCACGCTAAACATATCGATTCAGGCACGCCATTCATTGAATGGCGTGCTTTTTTGCTGCAAAAATATCCCGCACAGATGATCTGTGCGGGATAAGGGATCGTATTTAGCTGTGCATAGGTATATCAGTCGTTCCAGACGACGTTTGTATCGCTGTCCGCCCAATGCTTTGCCCAGTCTGCCGGACGCTCTGACTTGCCCTCTACGGTGATAGTCTGAGACTCAGTCCAATCAAAGAATGCGCTTGTTCCAATAGTATCAACGCTTGCGGGTATGGTAATGCTTGTTATCTTCTTGTCGTATTCAAATGCGTTTGCGCCTATAGACTTAAGACCCGCAGGAAGCTCTATCTCCTTGAGTGAGGAACACATCTCAAAGGCGTTTTCGCCTATCTCTGTCACTCCCGACGGAATGCTTATCGACTTGAGCTTCTTGCAATGATAAAACGTACTGTCGGGAACAGAGGTCAGCTTTGAGGGAAGATTGGCGGTCGTCAGTATTTCGCAGGCGCGGAATACGTTATCTCCCATGACGGTAACGGTGTCGGGCAGACGACCCTCTGTAAGTGATTTGCACAGCGCAAAAGCACGGTTTCCTATCTCGGTAACGCCGTCGGGGAGTGTTACGGATTTCAGTGTGGTGCATTTCTCGAACGCGCTGCCGCCTATTTTCTTAAGTGTAGAAGGCAGCTGTACTTCCTGCATAGAAGTAAAGCTCTTGAAGCATCCGTCATCTATTTCTGTTATTCCTTCACCGATGATAATTGTTTTCGCGCTAAGTATCAATCCCGGACGGGTGATCTTGCCTGTTCCTTCAATAACTGCCACTCTGTTTTCATAATAAGTAAAGGTCGCGCTGTCCCCGCAGGAGCCTGTACTTTCAACCTTCTGACCGGCGATAAGCTCCTCGGCGTTTAACTGTGACTGCCCCTCGGGGGTCTGATCCTCCGCAGACTGACCCTCCGGCTTGCTTTCGTCAGCGCCCGCGCTTGCGGCAACGCTGTTCCCGTCGGTAGTGCTGCTGCCGCTGTCATTGCTGTCGCCGCAGCCTGTCAGCATACATACTGCGAGCGCTGCAGCGATCATAAGAGTAAGAGCTTTTTTCATTACGATACCTCCGATATTTAAGTCAGTTTTTCAGGCTCTGCATAGGAGCGGGTATCCTGCCGCCCCTTGAAATGAACTTTGCGGGGGATTTCGGGTTCACGTCCATTATCGGACCGTTGCCGAGCAGACCGCCGAAATTAAGCTCCTCGCCTGCCTTTTTGCCGATAGCGGGTATGAGTCTTACAGCGGTCGTTTTGGAATTCACCATGCCTATGGCGGCTTCGTCAGCTATGATGCCTGAGATTATCTCGGGCGTGGTGTCGCCGGGTATCGCTATCATGTCAAGACCGACAGAGCATACCGCAGTCATGGCTTCAAGCTTCGTCAGCGAGAGCGCCTTGCTCCTTGCCGCCTCTATCATGCCTGCGTCCTCCGTTACGGGAATGAAGGCTCCCGAAAGTCCGCCGACGTGAGATGAAGCCATAACGCCGCCCTTCTTAACGGCATCGTTGAGCAGGGCGAGACAGGCGGTAGTTCCGTGGGCGCCGCACTGCTCAAGCCCCATCTCCTCAAGTATGTATGCGACCGAATCGCCTATAGCGGGGGTCGGGGCAAGAGAAAGATCTACTATTCCGAAGGGTACGCTGAGCCTGCGTGAGGCTTCCTTTGCTACTAACTGACCCGTTCTCGTTATCTTGAAGGCGGTCTTTTTAACTATATCGGCGACCTCTGTTATGTTGCAGTCTCCTGCCTTTGCAAGAGCCGCCCTTACTACTCCGGGACCCGATACGCCTACGTTGATAACGCAGTCGGGCTCGCCTGCGCCGTGAAAAGCGCCCGCCATAAAGGGATTGTCCTCGGGCGCGTTGCAGAATACCACAAGCTTTGCCGCGCCTATGCAGTCACGGTCTGCCGTCAGCTCTGCGCAGCGGCGTATCACCTGACCCATTTTCTTAACAGCGTCCATATTTATGCCCGCCTTCGTGCTGCCTATGTTTACCGATGAGCAGACCTTTTCGGTGGTGGCAAGAGCCTCGGGTATGCTGTCTATAAGCGCATAATCACCGGGCGCAAAGCCCTTGTGTACGAGGGCGGAATACCCGCCGACGAAGTTTACTCCTACGGTATCGGCTGCCCTGTCGAGAGCCTTTGCAAATTTGACGGGGCTCATGGTCTGGCAGGCTGCGGCAAGCATAGCAACGGGAGTAACGGCAATTCTCTTGTGTATTATCGGGATGCCGTATTCCTTGCTTATATCCTCGCCCGTTTTAACGAGGTTTTCGGCATAGCGGCAGATCTTGTCATAGAGCTTGGTACACGCCTTGTCAATATCGTCATCTATGCAGTCGAGCAGGGATATACCCATGGTTATCGTTCTCACGTCAAGGTTCTCGTTGTCTATCATGTTGATAGTTTCGAGTATGTCATGTGAATTTATCATCTGTAAAACAACCGTCCTTCCCGGGTCATATCTTATGCATGGCGTTGAAGATGTCCTCATGCATTACGTGGATCTTGCAGCCCATTTTTTCGCCTGCCTCGGTAAGATCGTCCACGAGCTTTGAGAAGGGTACGGTACAGCCTGTTATATCAACGAACATTATCATAGCGAACATTCCCTGAAGTACAGACTGCGTTACCTCAAGTATATTAACGCCCACCCCGGCGCACTCTGCAGATACCTTTGCAAGAATTCCTACGGTATCCTTTCCTAAAACCGTTATTACTGCGTTCATAATAAAACCTCCTTGTTCCTTGCCGCGCAGGTCCCATGCCCTTGCGGCATAATATAATTATCCTATTTTTCGCGGTTATTGTCAAGACAGTTGCTAATAAAACCAGGGTTTTTGAATGAGTAAACAAATTATGAACAAAGTTAATATCCTTATAAATAAATGTT
>CACWNZ010000212.1 GCA_902762335.1 uncultured Ruminococcus sp.
CGCCACTATAATTCCAAACAACGGGAACTCGATTCAGCAGGCACGGTAGACTTGATAGAATGAAAAACTCAAAGTTCATGAAAAACAGCCGGAAAGCGCGGCTATCGCCGCGCGGCGGCGTGGATAGTACCATGCGCCGCTAAAGCGGCGCTCGTGCCGGAAACCGCGGGACAAAAGCATACTACGCCGAAGAAGTAAGCGCGCGCAAGCGCGCGGAACGCGAATCGGCACCGGCGGCTCGCCGGTGCCTTGACTTTTTGGGGGTTTTGCGGTTTAATAGTAGTATGGATGAAAATGCGCTTTTGCGTGGACCGGATAAACGCAGGACGCAGACAAACAGAATTCCGTAAATATTATTAAATCGGAGGAATAGAAATGGTATATTTGTTTCTGGCGGACGGCTTTGAAGAGATAGAAGCGCTTACACCCGTTGACGTGCTGCGCAGAGGAAAAATCGAGGTCACTACCGTAGGAGTGGGCAAAACATCTGTAAAGGGCTCTCACGGGATAACCGTGCAGGCGGATATCAGCGACGACCGTCTCACCGGCTTTGACGATGCCGAGGCGGTAGTTCTGCCCGGCGGAATGCCCGGCACGAGAAACCTTGCCGCCTGTGATAAGGTACAGAAGGCAATAAAATACTGCACGGCTAACGATATCCTTCTCGGCGCTATTTGCGCCGCCCCCTCGGTGCTCGGCAATGCGGGCATTCTTGAGGGTAAAAGAGCAGTGTGCTTCCCCGGCTTCGAGGGCGAGCTCAAAGGAGCCGTTCAGGGAGAAGACGGAGTCTGCCGCGACGGAAATATCATAACCGCAAAGGGCATGGGCGTTTCGCTCGATTTTGCGCTTGAGCTGCTTGCGGCGCTCAGGGGCAGAGACGAAGCCGACAGAGTAAGGAAATCCCTGCAATGCAGATAAGGAATATAAAGGAAGAAAAAAACAGACTGAGAGAAAAAGCCCAAAAAGTGAGAAGGGGCTACTCGCCGGAAGAAAAGAAACGTCTCGATCAAAGCGTGCTGAAAAGACTGACCGGTCTTTATCAGTACCGCGAGGCCACGACTATACTCACCTACGTATCCAAGTCGCTTGAGACGGATACCATAGGACTTATAGAGCGGGCATGGAGAGACGGCAAACGGGTCGCCGTTCCACGGTGCATAGACGGCACGAGGCAGATGACCTTCTATTATATCACGGAGCTTTCTCAGCTTGAGAAATGCAGCTTCGGGGTGCTTGAGCCGAGACCGGATATATGCGAGGCGGTAGTTACGCCGCCCAAAAACAGTCTTTGCATAGTGCCGGGCATGGCGTTCGACTGCGAAGGCTACAGACTCGGCTACGGTAAAGGCTATTATGACAGATTTCTCTCGGACTATCACGGAGTCACCGCAGGGATATGCTACAGCGACTGCATAAGATGGCGGCTGCCGCGCGGCAGATTCGACCGCCCTGTGGATATACTTGTCACCGACAGATTTTTCAGGAAAATAAAAACTAAACCTTGAATAAAAAGGAGGTCTTTCTCTTATGAGTGATGAGCTTGAAAGAAAAAGACAGGAAAGGATAGCAAATTTTAAGCTTGACCTTGACCTTGACGATAACCCCCCCGAGACTTCGGAGCAGGCGGCATCAGCCTCTGCGGCGAACAGTCCCTCTCAGCCCGCGCCCGTCAGCGCAGACGCCGGGGACATGCATGACGACCACGATGAAGGCGAGCTGAAGAGCTACAGCGTAAGCCCCGAGGCAAACGCGGCTGTAGATAAAAAAAGCCTTAAAAAAGCAAAAAAGGCAGACAGAAAGCGCCGCAGAAAAAAAGCAAAGAAAAACCGCGTCGTATTCAGGGTGGTATGGATAGCTATGGTGCTGTTCATATCAGTAATGGTAGGCGAATTCATAATGGTCGGCGTAAACGATATGCTCGGCGTTGGCAGAGAGCAGGAGGGCAAGGTCACCATAACCATACCCAAGGACGCCGATATAGACACAATAACGGATATCCTCTACGAGAAGAACGTAATAAACGTAAAGTGGTTCTTCAAGCTGTACGCCACTATGACAAAGGCTACAACGGGCTTTACTCAGGGTACCTTCGAGATAGAAAAGAACAAGGACTACCAGGCACTTATAAACTATATGCAGTCCGATATGAACAGGACCGACGTAGTTACAATAAGATTTACCGAGGGTATGTCGCTGAATCAGTATGCGAAGCTGCTCAGCGATGCAAGGGTATGCAATACAAACGAGTTCCTTGCGGCGTGCAATTCCGACAGGTACGACGAATATGAATTCTTAAAGAACATACCCGCCGATCCCAAAAGGGAGATAAAGCTTGAGGGCTATCTATTCCCCGATACCTACGACTTCTACGTCGGCGAAAAGGTGGATTCCGTTATCGAGAAGTTCCTTGCCAACTACAGAAGAAAGGTATACGGAACAAAATCGAGAGTGGCGGGCTATGATAAGAAGATGACCGTAGCCGAGAGAGCCGAGGCTATCGGCATGAGCATGGAGGACGTTCTTACGCTGGCCTCGCTCATACAGGCGGAGGCAGCAAACAAGGACGATATGTATATGATCTCCGCTATACTTCACAACCGACTTGCAACGATACCCAACGAGGGCGTCAACGATAACGGGGAATTCGGTCTTAACTATCTGCAGCTTGACTCCACAAAATATTATCCCTACGCTTCATACAGGGATATACCCAAGGATATAAGGTCCACGTTCAAGAGCAGATATAACACCTACGATCATGACGGACTGCCCCCCGGACCTATCAATAACCCCGGACTTGAGGCAATAGAGGCGGCTCTTACAGTGGGCAAGACCGACTACTATTACTTCTGCCATAAGTCGGTGTCCGGCAATTCTCCTGCCGTTGCTTACTATGCAGCTACCCTTGAGGAACACGAAAAGAACAAAAAAGAAGCCGGGCTTGTTCGCTGAGCATTTCCGGTATGATACAGCCGCAGGGCTGCCGTATCCGCGCAGGTTACGGCAGCCCTGCTTTTTCGGCTTATCCGGGATCCTGATGTCTTTTTTTGTTTGTTCAAAATTCGTACAAAATAATTTAACAAATTACTAATTTAATACCCGTCAACCGCTGTGTTAAAATGTATATGTGTATATATATCTATAACTATAATGATATATAAAACATCCGGTCAGGGGGGCAGAGATATGGAATCATATTCACAGCTATATACGAGAAAAATAGTCGATTCTATTATCCACGGATTAGAGCA
>CACWNZ010000213.1 GCA_902762335.1 uncultured Ruminococcus sp.
TTCTTGTGGTTCAAAAGACCTTGCCCGCGGCGTCCGGCACGGCAAGGCTTTGCCTTGCATGGTACTATCCACGCCGCCGCAGCCCGCAGGGCTGCTTTCCGGCTGTTTCTTCATGAGCTTGAGTTCTTTATTCTATCATACCTTCCGTGCCTGCTGAACAGCGTACCCGATACATTGTACTTTTGTGGCTTTCTCACGGGAATGAAGCTATCCTTTTTCAATAACTTACTATAATGGCGGTGCAACGCACCGCCCACCGCCAATTCCACTTTTCACATTCCACATTTTTAATAGGGGCTGTTTTTATTCAAAAACCAAACCCGATATAAAACTGCCGCCGCAGAGCTTGAACTCTGCGGCGGCAAATCGGGACGACGTTATTTTTTCGGGGAGATCATTTTACTTTGAAGCCTTTCTTGACTTTGAGGCTGCGGCGACTGCTGCAAGTGATGCAAGAGCTATTGCGCCAAAGATCAGCGCGAATACTGCGCCGTTGTCGCCTGTGTTTGCACCCTTGTCGTCAGGATCGGGCAGGGGCTTGCTCTGCGTGTCTGACTTCTCATCGTCATAGGATACGATAGGATCAACCGAGCTTTCGGAGATTATTTCCTGTTCGGAGTTCTTATAAATGTCGACGAATTTCTCGGGATCGGTGACCTTTGCAAGAATGAATCTTGAGAAATGAGGTGCTTTGAATCTGTAGCTGCCGTCCTCGTTCAGAACAAAAACGATGTTATATTCGGAATCCGAGGTAATGGTTATAACTGCGCCTGCGGGAGATACGTAGTCGCCGTTTTCGTTTACGACGCTGAAGTTGAATACGTCATAGCCGAGAAGTTCGTCCTCTTTGCCCTGGAATTCGGTATTCATAAGATCGGTGTACGCCTCGTACAGAGCGGAGTCGGAGTTTTCCGAATTGCTGAGGAGCGCGTCGGCGGCGAAGGTGTAAGCGCCCTCGGGAAGAGTGCCTTCGGGGAAGCTGACTTCAATAGTGATATAATTGTGCGGCTCGTGGCAGGGAACGTCAATGGGAACGATGTCAAGAGTAACGGCTACCTTAGTTTCCTCGCCGGGATTGACGTAGAAATCCACGTTCTGATCGGAATAGCCTATGGGTGCTGCGCTTGCGGAAATTGCGGGGCAGGCAACAGCCAAAGCTGCAAGACCTGCAATTATGCCTTTTTTCATGTTCATCGGGTTTTTCCTCCTTGAAAAATTTGTGTATTGCCTACGTGTATTATTATATTACGACGTCGTGATATGTCAATCCGTTTTACTTAAAATATTTTGTTAATAATATTAGCCTTTATCGGTGTCCGCAGCTGTATTTGCGCCTGCCCTATGCACGAACTTTACTATATAGAGCGTGTATGCGACGGCAGCGGCTATCTGTATTGAAGCTGTGATAATGCTTGCAGTTGTCTGACTGCCGACTGCATCGACAAGGAAATGGGAATCGGAAACTGCGCTAATGGAATTGTTGAATGCGTGGAAGATGATGCAGGGGATAAGGCTGCCCGTGCGCACGAAGATGAATACCAGCATGAAGCCTAAGGCTATTGCGCCTGTTATCTGAATGATGCTTGCTGTAATATCATAGCCGTTGAACAGGTTTACTACATGACCGATACCGAAGGTGAGAGAGGTGATTATGACAGCCTGCTTTAAGCTGTCCTTTTCTATTTCTCTGAAAAGGAAGCCTCTGAAGATGATCTCCTCAAGAAAGCCTACGCCTATCATCATTGCCGTTCTTATCGCTATCTCAGTCACGGTGAACTCCGTGCCCATGCCGAAGAAGAACGGTACGGCGCCTATTATAAGAAGCGGGACGTAAAGAAGCATGCGTACGGCTGATACGCCAGGTCTGCAAAGACCAAAATGCTTCGTGAGCTTGTTCTTTATCACAAACACAATTATAACGGCGCTGAGGATAGCGTTGAATACGGCTTCCGCAAGAAAGCGTACGCCGATCATAGCGGAACCTCTCTGCATAAGACTTAATCCGACGACGTACACGACGATAAGAATGATCGTAAGGGTGAGCGGGCTTTTTTCATACAGTTTTTTCATTTTGATTTCCTCCCTGAATTTTCCGTGATATTCATATCACCGGATTCTTTTTCATGACATTTTTTGTTCTGTGTCATTTTCTGATGAGATTATATCATGTGAAAAAACGCATGTAAATAGCATTACGGGTATCATGCAGATATGGGGTGACAAGATGCAGATATGCGTAGTATCCTGCACGCAAAAGAATACCCGACAGCACCGCCACACTGTCGTGCGGATAATTATGATGCGTCCCCGACGGCTTCGGGGACTTTTTCAACACGGTCTATCCTGTCGGAAAGCTGGTCGAAGGTAACGCCGTACTTCTTTGCTATATCCTGCGCGTAGCTTACGCCCTCGGGCGGGGCTATGAATATCTTGTAGGAGCGCTTGCCCTCGTGTATGCCCGTGATAAGGCTGGCTACCTTTATGTCGCCCTTGATGTTGTTGTTTACCTCGTCAAGCATCATAGCAAGTTCGTGCATGTGGGTGTTGAATATAGTTCTTGCGCCGAGATAGCGCAGAGCCTTTACGACGTCCTTGGCTATGTAAAGTCCCTCTGCAAAGGACGTGGTTGCAAGAGATTCGTTGAAGAGCAATACGCTCTCGTTTGTAGCCTCTGCGAAGATCTCGCTCATACGCTTTGATTCCTCACCGAGTCTGCCGAGGTTGACAGTCTTGTTCTCGTCAGCAGGGAAGTGCGTATAAATACAGTCGGCGGGAGAAAGCACGGCACTCTCTGCGGGAACGTAAAGTCCGCACTGCGCAAAGAGGAACACCAGACCTATAGCCTGCGTCATGGTGGTCTTGCCGCCGCGGTTGGGACCCGTCATGATGTATATTCCGTGCTCCTGCGTGAACTCAAACTCGTTCTTGATTATGTCAAGCTTATGACCGCTGACGTTCTGAATAGCAAGCTTGAAGTTATAAACGCCCTCGGTATGCAGCTCGCGCTTTTCTATATCAAGTATCTCGGGCTTGCACATGGGTATGCCGAGATCCATTACCTGCTGCATATAATCTGCCCAGCGGATATAGAATATAAATTCGGGGATAAGCTTTGTAAGGCTGTAGCCGCTTATGTTGGTGTACTTTGAGAGCCTGCTCTTGAGCTGTTTTACGGTAGTGCTGAGCATTTCGGTCATGACGCGGCTGAGATTCTGCATGAGGGGATCCTCGCCTGTAACA
>CACWNZ010000214.1 GCA_902762335.1 uncultured Ruminococcus sp.
GGCGGTCTTATCGGCGGCGCATCACTCAAGGCTGCCGATTTCGGCGTTCTGCTTGACGCTGCATCAAACGGCTGATATATCGCAAAAGAGGACTTCGGACAGACCGTCCGAAGCCTTCTTAAAAAACGGGAGGTCAAGATATGAAAAAACCTTTGATATTAATGATCCTTGACGGCTTCGGCATAGGCACGAACTTCGGCAACGCTATCCGCGAGGCAAACAAGCCCAATATGGAAAAGATCTTTTCCAAGAACCCCACTACCCTTATAGCCGCTTCGGGCATGGACGTAGGTCTGCCTGACGGTCAGATGGGCAACAGCGAGGTGGGTCACACCAACATGGGCGCAGGTCGTGTCGTTTATCAGGAGCTCACAAGGATAAGCAAGGCTATAAAGGACGGCTCCGTCCTTAAGAACGAGGTACTTGTAAAGGCTATGAACAACGCTGCAGAGGACGGCAAGGCTCTGCACGTTATGGGACTTCTTTCACCCGGCGGAGTTCACAGCCATATCACCCATATCTACGGCATTATAGAAATGGCAAAGAAAATGGGCGTTAAAAACGTGTTCCTGCACACCTTCCTTGACGGCAGAGACGTTCCGCCCTCAAGTGCTAAGGACTACATGGCTGAAGCAAAGGCAAAGCTTGAGGAGATCGGCGTCGGCAAAATAGCTACTGTATCCGGACGCTACTATGCAATGGACAGAGATACCAACTGGGACAGAGTAGAAAAGGCTTACGCGGCTCTCGTATACGGCGAGGGCGTAAAGGCTGACGATCCCGTTCAGGCTGTTGCGGATTCCTACGCAAACGGCGTTACCGATGAGTTCGTCGTTCCGGTAGTATGCGCCGAGAATGCGACTATCAAGCCGGGCGATTCCGTTATCTTCTGCAATTTCAGACCCGACAGGGCAAGAGAGATAACCCGTACCCTCGTAGATCCCGATTTCAGCGGCTTCGAGCGCAGAAACGGCTTCTTCCCGCTCAACTACGTCTGCATGACGCAGTATGACGCTACAATGCCCAACGTAGAGATCGCCTTCAAGCCTCAGTCTCTTACAAATACCTTTGGCGACTATATCTCCTCAAAGGGTCTTACACAGCTCAGAATAGCCGAGACCGAGAAGTATGCGCACGTTACCTTCTTCTTCAACGGCGGCGTCGAGAAGGTATCCGAGGGCGAGGACAGGTGCCTTATCCCTTCGCCGAAGGTAGCTACCTACGATCTTCAGCCCGAGATGAGCGCTTACGAGGTCGCTAAAAACGCTGTTGAGAGGATAGAGAGCGGCAAGTACGACGTTATTATCCTCAACTTTGCAAACTGCGACATGGTAGGTCATACGGGCGTATTCGAGGCCGCAGTAAAGGCTGTAGAGGCGGTTGACGACTGTGTGGGTCAGGTGGTAGACGCCGTTACAAGAATGGACGGCATAGCCCTTATCACCGCAGACCACGGCAACGCCGACAAGATGATAGAGGAGGACGGCTCGCCGTTCACTGCTCACACCACCAATCTTGTTCCCTTCTGCGTTGTAAATCACCCCTGCATACTCCGCGACGGCGGCAGGCTTGCGGATATCGCGCCAACTATGCTTCAGCTCCTCGGTCTTTCACAGCCCGAAGAGATGGACGGCGTTTCGCTTATAAGATAAAAAGGCAAAAAATCAGACCGACACGGGACTCTCCTGTGCCGGTCTTTTTTTGTGTTATTCCTGTGAGCTCGTGCTCTCGTTTAGCACCGTCTCAAATGCCTTTACTGCCGATTCGCTGTCCTGCGCGACCACGACGAGCACGTAGGGGTAGTGCGTTGCGACGTTTGAATGTATAAGCTGTACGGAGGTCTGAGATGAGGTATTCTTTTCATTAAGGTAGTCCGAAACGGCGCAGTCAAGCGCAGACTGCTGATCGCCGTCCTTCAGTACGAAGCAGGCTATCTCCACCTCAGTACCTGATTTTCCCGATATATACATAGCGCTGTCGGTCACGGTACCCTTCGGTATCTCATAGTACCTCTCTATATTTGAAATGGGTGAAAGGTTGTTGTAATTCATCTTTTTTGAAACGCTCGTCACGATCTTATCGGCGGTGAGCTTTATCTCGTTCTGCGGGGTCTTCTTCTGCATATTCAGCGAGACGATTATCAGAACGGCGGCTGCCGTAAATATCACTATCAGCGAAACGGCGGTGAGTATCAGATTTCTTTTCTTGGTTCTCTCGCTCATACATTCACCTCTTATCCGTATACTATGATACATATACATTATAAGAGTTTGAAGTGTTACTTTCAACTACAATCTTGTAACTCTTGGGTCGGAATTTATAAAAATCCTGTTATAAACTTGAATTATTTATGATAATGTGTCAATAATATGTTAATTTTGACGAAACAATATAAACATGCCCGAAGCTGAAGTGCATAGCGGCAAAAAAAATAACGGATCCGAAGGATCCGCATAAAGGAAAAAATCCGCCCAACCGTCTGCGTCTTAGATAACCTGCCTACGAAAGAAGAAGCAGGTGGGTGTTCTCCCTGTGGTTTCATACTCCCTTCGTCCGCAAAAGCGGGAGGTCTGAAGTCCGCCGCAGGAGAGGAACTCCCTGAATAATAGTTGTAGGGTTAAATAGACGCGCTCAACGAATTGGGCAGAAATTATAAACAAAACATATCGTCTTTGTTTAACTAAATTATACGACATTCTGAAGAAAAAATCAAGAGGTATTTTGCGGAAAAATAATTTTTTCTTACTGTTCCACGGGGTCCTCGTCCACTGCGTCGGCATTTGCCGCAAAGATCTCAGCAAGCTCGTCAAGGAGGTCGTCGTCATCTATCTCGGCAAGCTGAGGCTCGCCGTTCTCGTCCTCTACGGCTTCAAAGATCATATAGGTATCGTCGGAGGAAATGCCCGAATCGGGGTCGTCAAACTGCGGGATAAGCGCAAGATAGTGTCCGTCCTTATAATCGATCTCGTCCATTACGAGGAACTCATACTCGTTTCCCTCGTCATCTGTCAGGGTGATAAGGTCATCACCGTATAATTCTTCATTGTCGATCTCATTGCTCATGCGGATCGCTCCTTTCAATATGATATCCCCATTGTACCCCATTTCCTCCAATAAGTCAACCCCGCCCGGCGCAGAGCCCAGGGCTTTTGAATGAGTAAATAAACTATGAACAGAGCCAGTTAGCAACGATTTTATCAAGGTATGAGGTGTCAAGGAGACAATTAAATTGCTTGTCG
>CACWNZ010000215.1 GCA_902762335.1 uncultured Ruminococcus sp.
TCTGCGTTCACGTTAACCACGGACTTCTCCGCAAGGGTGAGCCCGAGCAGGTGGTAGAGGTATTCAGAAATCAGATGAATGCAAATCTCATCTACGTCGATGCGGTAGACCGTTTTCTTGATAAGCTTGCAGGCGTTGCCGAGCCCGAGAAAAAGAGAAAGATCATCGGCGCCGAGTTCATACGCGTGTTCGAGGAGGAAGCAAGAAAGCTTGACGGCATAGAGTTTCTTGCGCAGGGTACTATCTATCCCGATATTCTTGAGAGCGACGGAGTCAAGGCTCATCACAACGTCGGCGGACTGCCCGAGGATATGAAGTTTGAGCTTGTAGAGCCTGTCAAGCTTCTCTTCAAGGACGAGGTAAGAGTAGTAGGCAAGGCGCTCGGTCTGCCCGACAGCATGGTCTATCGTCAGCCCTTCCCGGGTCCGGGCTTAGGCGTACGCTGTCTCGGCGCTATAACCCGCGACAGGCTTGAGGCTGTACGCGAGTCGGACGCTATTCTCCGCGAGGAATTCGCCAAGAACGGTCTTGAAGGAAAGGTCTGGCAGTATTTTACGGCTGTACCCGATTTCAGGTCTGTCGGCATAAAGGACGGCAAGCGCACCTTTGCCTATCCCGTGATAATCCGCGCGATAAACACAAAGGACGCTATGACCGCGTATCACCGCAGAGGTAGAAAACGTAAACCGCGTTCTCTTCGACCTCACCCCCAAGCCCTCCGCCACGATCGAATGGGAATAAGATCAGAAGTTCAAAAAATGCCTTAAACAATGCATTAAACGACGTATAGCTGTCGGAATTCAAAAAAAAGCGTTAGATCCTGCTTCTGAAAGTAATTAAACACCCAAAAAAATAAGCCTTCATAAAGTGAGAATAATTTATCCCCTCTGAATCCCTGCTGTTTTGCGGGCTTCGGAGGGGACATTTTTTATCCATCGTCAATATGTTGTTGTGAAAAGATATTATTTTCGTCGGTATTGCTGTTTTTATACAAATAAAATGAAGTATATTTTATATCGGTTTCACAATTATTTTGCGCCCTGATATTTATTTTCTTACACATAAACATTATAATAATTGTGGTAATGTGGTACAATATCAGAAAGGATGAACAATATGGCTATAACAAGGGGATTGGAAAATAAGGTGAGGCGGTCGGTAGAGAGAGCTGCGGATCAGCAGGACGTGACATTTAATTGGCACGGAGAATCGTACAGAGTCTCCTTGATTTCTGAACAATCTGATGATGCAAAGGTGTACCGACAGGACGATGAGGAGAACAGAGACGTATACGTCGGAACGGTAAAGCTCCGCGCTGAAGGATGAATACTGCGCTATCAAACGAAAAACAGCCGTCAGGAAGGAAGTATCCCTTCTGACGGCGTTTTCTATTGCTTGGTTTTTTCGAGCTTGAGAAAAGAACAGTCATGCATTTAGATCTGCGCGGCTGTAGCCTTCCGAAATCATAAAGATGCTCTGAAAATATCCGCAATATCCTTTTCGGTAAGCGGCGCCCATGCGTTTTCAAGCCCCTCGTTTACCGCGACGTGATGAGCCATTTCATCTATGCGGCTCTCGTCTATGCCCACGTCTCTCAGGTGCATCGGAATATTGATAGATTCAAAGAAGCTGTAGGTCGCAGCTATTGCCTTATCTGCTATCTCAAACCTGTCAAGACTGCTGTCAATGCCGAAAACATTTATTCCGTATTTGACAAAGCGCCCGACCGTCTTTTCGGAAAGAATATGCCTCATCCAGCGCGGTGTGATTATCGCAAGACCCTCTCCGTGGGTGATGTCATAGTATGCGGAAAGCGCGTGCTCCATGCCGTGGCAGGGCCAGCCCGATTCGCTGCTGCCGAGGGCATATATGCCGTTGCAGCCGTAGGTGCAGGTCAGCATCATTTCTGCTCTTGCAGTGTAATCCTCGGGATCTTCAAGACACTTCACGGTGTTCACCATAAGGCTTTTAAGTCCCGCCTCCATAAAGCCGTCATTGAGTATAGTCGAATCCTCGCAGAAATACTGTTCCATGATATGATTCATAGCATCTGCGCAGCCCGCGGCGGTCTGCTTTTTCGATACTGTAAAGGTATAGGTCGGGTCAAGAAATGACACGGCAGGGTAGAGGCAGGGGTCAAGATAGCCTATCTTGTCATTTGTCTCCGTTCTTGATATGACCCCTCCGCAGTCGTATTCGCTCCCCGTAGCCGCAAGCGTTATTACGTCAACTATGGGCAGCGCCGCCTTTGCCTTGACCTTGTAAGAAATAAGATCCCACGGGTCGCCGTCGTATTTTGCTCCTGCCGCAATAGCCTTTGAACAGTCGAGAACGCTGCCCCCTCCGACTGCAAGAATAACCTCAACTCCGTTTTCCTTGCATAGCCTGACTCCTTCAAGCACGCTCGGGTCGTACTTAGGATTAGGCTGTATGTCGGAAAGCTCAATTATCTCAAAGTCCGCAAGCAGTTCCTTTACCTTGTCGTAAAGACCCGTTTTTTTGATACTGCCGCCGCCGTAGGCGAGCAGTATTTTTTTGCCGTAATTGCCCATTACCTCGGGCAGTCTGCCGATTACTCCCTTGCCGAAGATCAGTCTTGTCGGGGTCTGATAATCAAAGTCCTGCATAATGATACCTCCATTATATATTTGTTTCTCACACTGAAAACCCGGTCTGATTTTGCTCTGAAATAGTGTCACTATAAGAATTATACAGTTATTCCTACACCGTTTCAATACCTTTGGAAAAGATTGTTCCGGTATTCATTATCCGTAAAGTATCTGACGTTCTTACGTATCTTGACTTTGTCGGGGGTTTCTGATAAAATCAAGAAACGAAACATTGCCCTGAATTATTTGTTTGATATTTTTTCCGAAAGGAGAGGTCTGCATGAACAAAAAGGAAATATTGAAACAGGCGCTCGTTCTTGCAGTGCCTATGATGATACAGAACGGAATAACCAACGCTGTCGGACTTGTAGATCACATAATGGTCGGCAGTCTCGGCACCGAGCCGATGACGGCGGTCTCTATAGTCACTCAGCTTTTGTTTGTATTTACGCTGGCGCTGTTCGGAGGTCTTTCGGGACCGGGAATATTCACGGCGCAGTATTACGGTCAGGGAAATACCGAAGGTGTCAGGATATCGACAAGAATGAAGGCTATAATATGCGTTTTTATTACCGCGGCGGGGATAATCGCCTTTCTTGCGCTCAGAACACCGCTGTTCAGTCTGTATCTGCACGGGGAAAGCGCCGAGATAGACCCTGAGGCAACTATGGGTTATGCGGGTGATTACCTCAATATAATGCTGTTAGGTCTGCCCGCTATGGCGGTATCCATGATATATTCCACCACCCTGCGCGAAACGGGAGACAGCGTGAAGCCTATGGCGGCAGGGATACTCTCTGTCGTTACCGATATTATCTTCAACTACCTTCTGATATACGGCAATTTCGGATTCCCGCAGTTAGGAGTGCGCGGCGCCGCCGCTGCAACGGTCATAGCAAGGTATTTTGAAATGACGGCTCTTTTGCTTTGGACTTATCTTCGCCGCAAAAAGCACCCGTTTCTTAAAGGGCTTTGGCGCACTCTTAAGATACCGAAGGCAGTTTTTCGCAAAATGCTTATAAAAACCATACCTATCCTGTTCAACGAGTTTTTGTGGGCGGCAGGTCTTGCTGCTCTGACACAGTGCTATTCAACGCGGGGACTCTCTGTAGTCGCAGGCATAAATATATCGAACGTTCTATGCAACCTGTTCAACGTGGTATTCGTTGCGCTCGGACATTCGGTGGGGATCCTCGTAGGTCAGCTTCTCGGCGCGGGCAGATTTGATGATGCAAGGAAAAGCTCATTCACGCTGACGGTTTTTACCGCTCTGCTTTGTA